>NZ_NCGB01000018.1:0-103451 GCF_002278865.1 Sphingomonas sp. 28-62-11
GAAATAATTGTCGTGCATGGGGACGACCTTCCCCAGCCACTTCTTCACCAGATCGGGATATTCCTTGATCGCCTCGCTGATGCTGCGGAAGATGACGCCCGCCGCCTCGAGCTCCTTGCGGAACGTAGTCGCGACCGAAACGCTGTCGAATACCGCATCGACCGCGACGCGGCGAGCGGGCAGGCCGCCTTCCTCACCGCCCTCGACGCCCGCGAGCAATTTCTGCTCAGCGATCGGGATGCCGAGCTTTTCATAGACGCGCAGGATCTCGGGGTCGACCTCGTCGAGCGACCCCAGCTTGGGCTTCGCCTTGGGCTCGGCGTAATAATAGGCGTCCTGATAATCGATCGGCGCGAGGTCGAGCTTGGCCCAATCCGGCGATTCCATCGTCAGCCAGTGGCGATACGCCTTCAGCCGCCAGTCGAGCATCCATTCGGGCTCATTCTTTTTGGCGGAGATGAAACGGACGGTGTCTTCGGACAGCCCTTTCGGCGCGAATTCCTGCTCGATGTCCGAGCTGAAACCCCATTCATACTTCTTGTTGGCGGCGGCAATCGCCTCGGCATTCTTGGTGGCCATTATGCGATTTCCCTCGACAAACTCGCCAAACTTACCCCCGCCAACGCCCCGCGCACTGCGCCATTGACGACATTCCAGTGCGGCTTCACGCGGCAATTATCCTCGATGATACAGTCATGCCGCCCTTCGTCGACGCACGACGTCAGCACGATCGGGCCTTCGACAGCCTCGATGATGTCGGCCAGGCTGATGCTGGCGGGCGGGCGCGACAAACGAAAGCCACCACCAGTGCCGCGCGTGCTTTCAATGAGCCCCGCAGCCGACAACCGACTCACCAGCTTCTGCACCGTCGGCAGTGGAATGCCCGTCTCGTCACTCAGCAGCGTCGCGTTCAGCCGCCCACTGACGCCACAATGACGCGCGGAGGCGCTCATCATCACGACGGCATAATCGGCAAGGCTGGAAAGGCGCATGATTTCCTAATCGGATAGATTCGATCCGATTGCTAAATGGGCCATCCGATCCGCAAAATCAACCGCTGCTTTGGACCGTGCCGCCTTTGACGACGCCTACCGCACCTGCCAAACGCTTCGCCATGTTCCCACTCCTCCGCCCCGCGCTCTTCAGTCTCGATGCAGAGCAGGCACATGGCCTGACGATCGACGGGCTCGCCAGTTGGGCCAGACTGGGCACGCCCTTCGCTGCCCCGCCGCCCGATCCCATCTTGCACAGCAAGGTGGCAGGGCTGCACTTCGCCTCCCCCCTCGGCCTTGCCGCCGGGGTCGACAAGAATGGCGACGCGATCGATGGCTGGTTCGGGCTGGGCTTCGGCAGCGTCGAAATCGGCACGCTCACCCCGCTACCCCAGCCGGGCAACCCCAAACCGCGTATCTTCCGACTGGTCGAGGACCGCGCAATCATCAACCGGCTGGGTTTCAACAATGGCGGGATCGATGCTGCCCTGCCCCGCGCGAAGGCTGCCCGGCGCAAAGGCGTGCTCGGCATCAATGTCGGTGCGAACAAGGACGCGGTCGACCGGGTTGCGGATTACACCCACGGCGTATCCCGCGCCGCGCCGATCGCCGATTATGTCACGATCAACATTAGTTCGCCCAACACCCCGGGCTTGCGCGATCTGCAGCACGGCACGGCACTGGCCGAGCTGCTGGCGGCATGTGACGCCGCGCGCGGCACGACGCCGCTGTTCCTGAAGATCGCGCCCGATCTGGAACCCGCCGCGACCGACGATATCGCCCGCGCCGCAACAGCCAATCACATCGATGCACTGATCGTCTCCAATACAACAATCTCCCGCCCAGAAACGCTCACATCGCGCCATGCCACCGAAACCGGCGGACTCTCGGGTGCACCATTGGCGAGTCTCGCCCGCGCGCGCCTCGCCGATGTGCGCCAAGCGACCGGCGGGGCGATCCCGATCATTTCGGTGGGCGGCATCGACAGCGCGGCAGAGGCCTATGCCCGCATCCGTGCCGGTGCGTCGCTCGTCCAGCTCTACAGCGGGCTGGTCTATGAAGGACCGGGTCTGGCCCGCCGGATCAACACCGGCCTGGCCACGCTGCTGAAATGCGACGGGTTCACCACTCTCGCCGACGCCATCGGCACCGCTTGACGAAGCGTGTTTGCGCCGCCGCCAATCCCGGCTAGGTTCGCCCCCATGAAAAAGCTGATCCTCGCGCTCTTCGCGCTGTGCCTGCCGTCCACCCTCTACGCGCAGCAATCGACACCGGGCGTTGTATCCGCCGCTGATCCGCGCGCGGCCGCTGCGGGGCAGGAGATCTTGCGCGCAGGCGGTAGTGCTGCCGATGCGCAAATGGCGATGATGCTCGCGCTCACCGTGGTCGAACCGCAATCGAGCGGCATCGGCGGCGGTGGCTTCTTCCTCTATCAGGATGCGAAGACCGGCCTGCTCACCGCAATCGACGGCCGCGAAACCGCGCCCGCTGCCGCCACGCCCGATCGCTTTTTGAAACCAGACGGCACTGCGCTCGGCTTTCTGCAGGCCGTCCCCGGCGGCAAATCGGTCGGCGTGCCTGGCAATATGCGGCTGATGGCGATGGTCCACCAGCGCTGGGGCAAGCTTCCGTGGAAGGCGCTGTTCGCCCCTGCGATCAAGCTGGCGGAAGAAGGCTATACCGTCACCCCGCCCATGGCGAATGGTCTCGGCTTCGTTTCCACCCTGTGGAAGGATTTTCCCGCCGCCGCCGCGCAATACATGCATGACGGCAAGCCCTATGCAGTCGGCGAAACGATCAAGAACCCCGCGCTCGCCCAGACGCTCCGCCAGCTCGCCGATGGCGGCGCGGATGCATTCTACAAAGGTCCGATTGCCGAATCGATCGTCGCCGCCGCCACCGGATCGACCCGCAACCCGAGCGACATCACGCTGGCCGATCTCGCCGCCTATCAGGCCAAGCAACGCCCCGCCGTGTGCGGTCATTACCGCGTCTACCGCATCTGCGGCATGGGGCCACCTTCGTCGGGCGCCACCACGGTGCTGCAGATCCTAGGCATGCTCGAACGCTTCGACATGAAGAAACTGGGCGCGGCGAACCCCGTCTCCTGGCACCTGATCAGCGAGGCGATGCTGCTTGCTTATGCCGACCGCGAGAAATATCTGGGCGACCGCGATTTCGTCGATGTGCCCGTCGCGGGGCTGATCGATCCGGCCTATATGAAGGCGCGGTCGAAACTGATCTCGCTCGACAAGACTTTGCCCTCGCACGATGCCGGCACGCCGCCCGGGGCCAAGCCGCGCACCGCGGCACCGCAGGCCGAAGTGCCCGGCACTACCCATTTCGTCGCGGTCGACCGCGCCGGCAACGTCTCGACAATGACCTCCACCGTCGAAGGGCCGTTTGGCAGCCAGTTGCTCGCGGGCGGCTTTGTGCTCAACAACGAACTCACTGATTTTACCTATGTGCCCGAAAAAGACGGCGCGCCCGTCGCCAACCGCGTGCAGGGCGGCAAGCGGCCACTATCGTCGATGTCGCCCACGATCGTTTATGACGAAAGCGGTAAGCCGATCTTCACCGTCGGTGCGGCGGGCGGCAAGACGATCATCATGCAGGTCGCCAAGGCGCTGATCGCGCATCTCGATTGGGGGATGCCCGGGCGTGAGGCGCTGGGCCAGGGGCTCGTCTATTTCAACGCCAAGGGGCTGGTGCTCGAAGCGGGTACCACGCTCGAACCGATGAAAGCCGATCTCGAAAAGCTCGGCCATGTCGTCTCGGTCGGCAAATTGGGATTGAAGGCCAATGCCGCCGAATTGACCCCGTCCGGCTGGGTCGGCGCGGCTGATCCGCGCAGCGTAGGCGTTGCACTCGCCGAATAATCGTCCCAAACGGATTCCAGCATAACGATCGCGCAAGCCGTAACGGCGCGCACCAGGAGAGACGATGCGAAAGCTCGAACATTTCCCCAATCTCGTCACGATGTTCTTCACGCGCGCCCGCGAACAGGGTGACAAGCCGTTCCTGTGGCACAAGCATGACGGTGCCTGGGTTTCGCGCAGCTGGCGCGAAGCGGCCGAGCAGGTTGCCGGGCTGGCGGCCGGCCTGAAAGCGATCGGTATCGCGCCGGGTGACCGCGTGATGCTCGTGTCTGAAAACCGTCCCGAATGGTGCATCAGCGATCTGGCGATCATGGCGGCGGGCGCGATTACCGTGCCAACCTATGTCACCAATACCGAACGCGATCACGCGCACATCCTGGAAAACAGCGGTGCGCGCGCCGTGATCGTGTCCAATGCCAAACTCGCCAAGGTGCTGCTGCCCGCCGTCATGCGCGCCAGCCAGGCGAAGATGGTGATCGGGATCGAGGATCTGCGGATCGGCCAGTCGGGTAATCTCGATTTCCACAGCTGGCAGCAGTTGATCAGCGACAACCCGACGACGCCGACCCAGTGCGCCGCGCAGGCCACTTTCGGTCGCGAGGACACCGCCTGCATCATCTACACCAGCGGCACCGGCGGCGCGCCGCGCGGGGTGATGCAGCACCACGGCGCGATCCTCCACAACGTCAATGGCTGCTGCACCGTGATCAGCGAGGATTTCGGCTGGGAGGAGGAAGTGTTCCTATCCTTCCTGCCGCTCAGCCACGCCTATGAACATACCGGCGGCCAGCATTTCCCGATCGGACTGGGCGCGCAGATTTACTATGCCGAGGGGCTCGACAAGCTTGCGTCGAATATCGAGGAAACGCGCCCCACACTCATGGTCGTCGTGCCGCGCCTGTTCGAAGTGCTCCGCGCGCGGATGCTCAAGACGATCGAGAAGCAAGGCAAGCTCTCCAACTATCTGCTCGATCAGGCGCTGGCGATCGGCGGACGCGAGCATGTCGGCAAAAAGGGTTTGCTCGACGGGCCAATGAACCTGCTGCTTGGGGCCACGCTGCGGCCGAAGGTATCCAAGAAATTCGGCGGGCGGATCAAGGCGATGGTCTCGGGCGGCGCGCCGCTCAATCCCGAAATCGGCGTTTTCTTCCAGTCGCTCGGCCTCACTTTCCTGCAGGGCTATGGCCAGACCGAAGCCGCGCCTGTCATCTCGTGCAACCGCCCCAAGGTCGGGCTGAAGATGGACACGGTAGGCCCGCCGCTCGCCAACACCGAGGTACGGATCGCCGAGGATGGCGAAATCCTGGTGCGCGGCGAACTCGTCATGCACGGCTATTGGCGTAACCCGGAAGAGACCGCGCGGGTGCTGAAGGACGGTTGGCTCCACACCGGCGATATCGGCATTATCGACGAAAAGGGCCGGATCAAGATCACCGATCGCAAGAAGGATCTGATCATCAACGACAAGGGCGATAACGTCGCCCCGCAAAAGGTGGAGGGGATGCTGACCCTTCAGCCCGAGATCCTGCAGGCAATGATCGCAGGCGACCGGCGGCCGCATATGGTCGCGGTGCTGGTGCCCGATCCCGAATGGACGCAGGAATTCTGCGCGCGATCAGGCGATAGCTGCGATTTCGCCAAACTCCGCGACAACCCCGATTATCGCGCGGCACTGGGCGAGGCGGTCGAGCGCGTGAACAAGGATCTGTCGGTGATCGAGCGCATCCGCCGCTTCATCATCGCCGATGAGCCCTTCGCGATCGAGAATGAGCAGCTCACCCCCTCGCTCAAGATCAGGCGGCATGTGCTGAAGCAGGTCTATGGCGAACGGCTCGACGCGCTGTACCGGAGCTAGGTGCGGCTAACGCTTGCGTGGGTGCCGGTTCGTCCCGAAGCTGGCATTCGCCTGTAACGCGGCAAAGGCGCGCGGCGTATGCGGACGGGTAACCCCTGCCGGAGACCATCCAATGCGCCCTGCCCGTTTTCTTGCCCTGTCGCTCGCCCTTGCCGCCCCGGTCGCGGCACTGACCGCCACCGCCGCCATCGCCGCGCAACCGATCGCCATCGGTGCGAAGGTGCCCGCCGGTTTCACCGCCACGGACACCAGCGGCAAGCCACGCAATTTCGCCTCAATCAGCGGCAAGAACGGCGTCGTGCTCGTCTTCTTCCGGTCGGCCTCCTGGTGCCCCTGTTGCCAGAAGCAGTTGAAGGACATTCGCGATCTGCAGCCCGAACTTGCCAAGCGTGGCTACACGCTGGCGGCGATCAGCTATGATTCGGTCGACGCGCTGAACAAGTTCAACGCCAAGGTGCCGGTCAACTACACCTTGCTGTCAGACACCGGTTCCAAGCAGATCGACGCCTTCGGCTTGCGCGATCCGCGTTACCCGAAGGACAGCCCGGCATACGGCGTGCCACTCGCGACGATCATGGTGATCGGCAAGAACGGCGTGATCAAGCAGAAGCTGTCGACCGACGATTACAAGGTCCGCGCCGATAACAAGGCGATCCTGGCGAGCGTCGACGCCGGGTAAGGTGTCTGCCCCGGCCCATCATTATTGAGAGCCGGGGTAACCGCTATTTCCCTGCCGTCGTACCACCCGCCTTCGGCACCACCTGAAGCAGCCACGCGCCATCGGCTTTCAGATATTTCTGTGCCGTCGCCTGGATCACTTCGGGTGTCACCCCTTGCAGATCGCCGGCGATCGTGTTGACCGCAGCCAGGCGGCGCGGATCGAATGCACCACTTTCGAGCTGGTTGAGCCAGAAGGTGTTCCCGGTCGATGCGCGGGCGATATACTGCAGATAGGGAACCAGCGTGCGGCGCAGTTCATCCTTTTCGATCGGCTTCGCGACCAGATCGGCGGCAATCTCACGCACCAACTTGTAGAAAAACTCGACCTTGTCGGGCGGCACCTGACCCACCGCGATCATCCGCCCACCATTGGGAAGCCCCAATGGCCATTCATTCTGCACGCTGGGCGAATAGCTGGCCCCCGCTTCCGATCGCAACCGATCAAACAGGCGGTCGCTGAAGATCTGGGCGAGCAGATCAAGCCGCCGACTATCCGTCACCCCTTCAATCCCGCCGCCGGTCGGCCAGGCAACCACCGCAACCGCCTGATTGTCAGGCCCTTCATGCGTCAACACGATAGGCTTGCCGGTGATCGCGGGGAAGGCGACCGGGGGTGCAGCGCGCTTGGCGGCGCGGCGCGGCGCGAGCGCACCGACCGACTTTGCGATCGCTACGATCGTCTCCTCGGTCTTGAAATCACCAAACACCTGGACCTCGATCGGCCCGGAGGCGAGCAGCGGCGCCCATAATGCCTTGAACATGGCCGGAGTCGATGCTTCCACCTGCGCGCGCGTCGGCGACGTCCAGCGTGGATCGCCATTGTGGAGCAACCCTTCCAGATCGCGCGATAGCACACCGCCCGGTGAAGCATTATTCGCATCGAACGCCGCCAGCGTCACCGCCCGCGCCCGCGCGATCGGCTTCTGGTCCCAGCCGGGTGCGGCCAGTTTGGCGGCAATCAGAGTCAGCTGATCGGCCAGGTCTTCCGGCGAGGTCGTCGCCGATAGCGAGAACGCATCATTCTCGATGCCAAAGCCCAGGCCGATCCGGCGGCCCACGGTCAGCTGGTCGAGCTCTTCCTGCCCCAGCTTGCCGATCCCACCCGAAACCAGCGCGAGTGGTGCCGCCCAAGCCATGGTCTGCCGGTTGGTTGGCAAGGCATTGATCCCGCCGCCAAAACGCACGCGGACATAAACCCGGTTCGCTTCGCCCTTATTGGGGTATAGCATCGCCCGCACGCCATTGCCGAACTCGATCTGCTCGACCTCGAGCGGCACCTTCAGCTCCTTGGCGGTCAACCGCCTTACGACTTTGCCCGGTTTGCCGAGCTTGGGAAGATCGGCAAAGCTGACCGTCTTGAGCGCATCGCGGGTCGCCGCCACGCCGGAAACATCGGCCTTCAGCGCGGTCTCCAGCTTAGCAACGATCGTTGGGTCGGCAGTGCGCGCGTTGACGACGGCGTGGGTCGCATCGCCGGTGAAGACGCGCTTCGTCGATTCGAGGATCGCCTCGGGCGTGAAGAAACCCTTCTGCCGCGCACCTACAAGAATGTCGTAGGATACTTGCGCGCTCGCGATGGTTTCGCGGATGTCGATTGCCATCCCCATATTATCGGCCTGTTGCGCGCCCTGTTCGGCGCGCGCGGTATCGACCTGCGCCTTCATCGCGGCATCGAATTCGGCCAGTTCGCGGTCGATCTCGCCCTGGGCGGGCGGCGCGGCCTGGGCATCGGCAATCACCGCACGCACATCGCGCAGCGCCTTTTCCCAATCATCGCCAATCGGCAAAATACTGATGAAGGTCCCGTTGGCAGAGCGCGATATATCGTCCAGCGATACACTGGCCTGAATGTAGCTGCCGCCGCCCCGCGCACGAGTTTCGAGCCGGCGGTTGATCAGCCGAACCGCCATCTGGTCGACCATCCGCTTCTGGTTGAAGATGATCGTATCGTCGCGGTAGATCCACGGACGCAGCACGGCCCAGGACACGATCGGCGGCAGCGAGGGCTCGTTGGTGGCGGCCCCGATCGGCGATTTTGGATCGGGCTTACCGAAATCGGGCTCGGGCGGGGGCGGGCCATTGGCCTTCCAGGTCGTGAAGTATTTCGACACCAGCGCTTCGAACTGCGCCGGATCGACATCGCCCGAAATGATCACCACGGTACGATCAGGGCGGTACCAACGTTTGTGGAACGCCTGAACGCTCTCGGCCGTCGCTGCCTCAAGCGCCTTGACGGTCCCAATCGGCGATCGATCAGCGAGTGGTTGCCCCGCAAAGAAAGTCTGGCGGATCGTATCGCCGATCCGCACCTGCGCGCCGGGCTGTTCGCGCTGTTCGGCAAGCACGACCGGCCGTTCGGCATTCAGCG
This sequence comes from Sphingomonas sp. 28-62-11, assembly GCF_002278865.1. NCBI lineage: Bacteria > Pseudomonadati > Pseudomonadota > Alphaproteobacteria > Sphingomonadales > Sphingomonadaceae > Sphingomonas > Sphingomonas sp. 28-62-11. Next base: position 8,815 of record NZ_NCGB01000018.1, read on the forward strand.
CGGCTGCAGACAGGTTGGGTTGGGCGATCATGCCCGACAGAATCTTCAGGCTCTCATCGAGCCCTTCTGCCGTCGCGCTTGGCAGATCGAGTTTGTAGGTCGTGCCGGTCGGCGTCGTCTGGGCGTTGGTATCAGACCCGAAGGTCGTGCCCAGCCGCTGCCAGATCCGCTTCGCCTCGCCATCAGGCACATAGGCCGATCCGCGAAAGGTAAGGTGCTCGATCAGATGGGCAAAGCCACGCTCGGTATCGCTTTCCATCAGCGATCCGGCATCGATCCGCACACGGATGGAGACCTGGCCCGGCGGCACGCCGTTGCGCCGAACGGCATAGCGCACGCCATTTGGCAATTCGCCGAACGTCCAGTCACGATCGGGCGGAATATCACTGCCCCGAAACAGCCAGGGCGTGTCGTCCTTGGGCTTGGCGGCAACCGGTACGGCAGCTGGTGCTAGCTTGGACGCTGATTGTGCCGGGCGCGGAACTTTCTTGGGGGCCGTTGCATTTATCCGGTCCGAAAGCGGCACGGATTGTGCGCCGATCGGAAGTGCGAACCCAAGGAGGAGACTAAGGGCGGCGGGACGCCAAAGCGTACGAGCAAGAAGGTACATCACAACTATCTAGCCGCGTTATTTATCCGCCGCCAGCCACGCTCCACCCCTTTTTCATCATGAATCAAGGCAAGTACCGCAGATATCCAGATTTTTGCCATGATTCTGACCCAACCGGAAACTAAATGACGCATGCGTAACAAACCAGCATTGGCGCCCCGGATTATCGCGCTCGCTCCCCAGGCCAGCGCCCCCGTGGTTTCTGTCCGTGCAGGATATTGCCGGTCCAACGAGCGTAAAGAGGCTGACACTATCGTGACCATTCATTCCCCCATCAATCGCCACGCCGCCGACGAATTCGCCCGCAGCATCGCGGTGCCCGGCAACCCCAACGGGTTCTTGCCGCAACGGCCGCTGGCGGCGCCGCTGCCCGTGGCCAGCAACGATGTAAGCCATGGCGTTGAAGCCGAACCACGTCGCCCGCTGATCATCGCGATCGGTAAAAAGCTGCGCGGCACTTTCGATCGGTTGATCGGTGCCTCATCGCTGGTGCCCAATGATCCGGTGCTTGATCCCGCGCTGTTCCCCTGGACGCAGACGCTGCGCGACAATTGGGAGGCGATCCGCGACGAGGCTGTTGCCGTCGCGCTACGCGGCAATGCTGCCCCCTCCCTCGTCACCATCTCGCCCGATCACAAGGGCATTGCCGAAGTCGATAGCTGGCGATCGTTCTTCCTGCACGGCTATGGCTTTGCGATCCCCGAAAACATCGCCCGCTGCCCGAATACCGCGAAAGCGATCGCGGGCATTCCCGGGCTCAACAGCGCGTTCTTTTCGATCCTGGCGCCCGGCACGCATATTCCCGATCACCGCGGCGTCACCAAAGCGCTTATCACCTGCCATCTCGGGCTGATCGTGCCCAAGGACGGCCTCCAGACCGAAGGTGAGAATCAAGGGGTCCGAATGCGCGTGGACGACCAGATTGTGCGCTGGGGCGAAGGCGAGATGCTCGTGTTCGACGATACGTATCGGCACGAAGTGTGGAACGACAGTGACGCCACCCGCGTCGTGTTGTTAATCCATGTCGAACGTCCATTGCGCCAGCCCGGCAAATGGTTCGCCGATTTCTTCATGGGCTTTGTCCGCCGATCGGCCTTTGTGCAGGAAGCGCGCGAAAACATCCATTCGTGGAACGCGGCGATGAAGCAACTTGATGGGTGAGGCGGTGGGGACGCAGTTGACCCGAAAGCTTCCCAGAGTTTGCTTTTCTTCGTCATCCTGAACTTGTTTCAGGATCCAGCTCTCCACTTGGAAAGGCTCCCGCTTATGCGCGGTGGATGCTGAAACAAGTTCAGCATGACGGTTCGGAGTGAAAACCGTCGTTTAACAAACCAACAGTACATCTCTCCCCGACCGCCATCATCTTGAACCTCAGGACAAAATTCAGCACACTCTCGGACAAATGGGGCTGGTTGCCGAATTGAAAAATCACCACCGATCGATACTACAGAAACGAGGTGGCCAATGTTTATCGTGTCTGATGTTCGTCACCCCTTCTTGTTCTGGACCTCGGTCGAACTGACAGCCGAACAACCGATATCCCTGAGTGAAGATCGGTTGGGCTGGGACAAAATCGGCGCGCCTACACTGGAAAAGCGCGCGCTTAACATTTCGGCTGGTGAGACTTTCCTCATCAACGCCCGCCGATCGGACGGTTTCAAGATCGGTGATAAGGTCGCGCTGGACCGGGTAATCGACAAAGCGCCGCTGAGGGTGAAGTGGCAAACCACCGCCGAAAAATAGGACGCGAACCCGCCGTCTTGATCACGCTACAGCGATCCCACTCTTGATCCGGCGGCCAATGCAGCCCACATGCACCGCATGCTGATCGAAACCGAAACGACGCCGAATCCGGCCACGCTGAAATTCCTTCCCGGCCGCACGGTCATGGAAGCAGGCACGCGCGATTTTGCGAGCCCGGAGGAAGCCGAAGCATCCCCCTTGGCGGAAGCGCTATTTACGCTGGGCGATGTGACGGGTGTGTTCTTTGGCCGCGATTTCATTTCGGTCACCGCCGCGCCGGGCGTTTACTGGCACGCGCTGAAATCAGACGTGCTCGGCATTCTGCTCGATCATTTTGCGGGCGGCATGCCGCTATTCAAGCCCGGATCGGCCGCGGCAATCGCGGTGCCGATGGAAAATGGCCATGCCGATGATCCGGCCGATGCCGACATCATTGTGCAGATCCAGGATCTGATCGAGACGCGCATCCGCCCCGCGGTCGCCAATGATGGCGGTGACATCATCTATCAGGGCTTCGACAAGGGCAAAGTCTATCTGAAGATGCAGGGCGCGTGCGCGGGTTGCCCGTCGTCAACGGCGACGTTGAAGAACGGCATCGAACAGCTGCTGAAATATTATGTGCCCGAAGTGACTGAGGTTCGCGCGGTCTGATCCGCACCGGCCCGTTTCGCCCGTTCCCAGAAATCGGAAAAACCATATGGCAGAAAAACTGTCCGACGCCGCGCTCGACACGATCTTCCGGGCTGCGCGTAGCTATAACGGCTACACTGATGCGCCTGTTACCGAGGATGATTGCCGCGCGATCTGGGATTTGATGAAATGGGGGCCGACCTCCGCCAATCAGATGCCTGCACGGCTCATCTGGTGCACGAGCCCGGAGGCAAAGACGAAGCTGGCAGCGTGCGCCAGCGGCACCAACGCGCCCAAGATTCTCGCTGCGCCCGTTACCGTCATCTTCGGCAATGACGAGAATTTCCACGAGAAGCTGCCCGAATTGTTCCCGCATACCAATGCCAAGGCGTGGTTCGACGGTAACGAGCCGCTGCGGCAGATATCCGCGATGCGCAATGGCACGCTGCAGGGTGGCTATTTCATTATCGCGGCGCGCGCGCTGGGCTTCGATACCGGGCCGATGTCGGGCTTCAACAATGCCGCCGTCGACGCCGCGTTCTTTGCCGAAACGCCACACATCAAGTCGAACTTCATCTCGACGCTTGGCGTGGGGGACCCCGCGACGATCTTTGATCGCTTGCCAAGACCCGAATTTGCGAGGTTCAATCGGATTGCGTAAGCGTGCTGATCTGCCTGTAATGACGTTTTAAGCCCATTATCCATAGCGGGAGCAGACCCTGTCCTTTGGCGGTCAACTTTGGCAAATCGCAATTGAGCCGATATGAAGATCGGCCAGCGTATGGCCAAATGCTTACTCTGCAGGCAGGAGTTTGATGATGATCACGAAGATGCTTCGGGCGCTCGCGCTTGCTGCGGGCTTGGTCACCTCGCCGCTAACAGCGCAGACGCTGCCCGCGCCAGTCATCGCCATCGTCGATTTAGACGAAGTCATCACGAATTCTATCGCCGGGAAACAGGCGCAAGCCGAACTGAAGAAGCGCGTCGATGCCCTCCAAACTCGTGTGAATACGTTGCGCACGTCGTTCGGCAGCGAGGAACAGTCGCTGCTCAAAACTCGCCCGACCGCGACCGGACCTGCCGCTACCGCCTGGGAAATCAAAGCGCGCGACATACAGGCGCGAAAGGCCCAGGCCGAACAGCAATTGGCCGGACAAAGCCAAAGAAACGATGCTGCGCGTAGAGACGTAGTGCGTCAGCTCAACGACGCTGCAACGCCGATCATTACGGCCGTCATGCGCAAGCGTGGCGCGTCCATCACTCTCGCCAAGGGTGCGACGCTGCAGTATCTCCCGGCGCTCGACATCACCAAAGAAGTCATCGCACGGCTCGACCGATCGCTGCCGCGCATTACGTTAAAACCTTAAGCTGCGGCCGTCTCGCGATCCGTCCTTTTGCATTCGACGCGCCAGCCGCTAAGCGGGCGCGATGCGCATCCTGGTTATCGATACCGCCACCGCTGCCTGCTCGGTCGCTCTGATCGAGGATGGGGTCGTGATTGCCGCGACGCATGAATCGGTCGGCCGTGGCCATGCCGAGCGGCTCGTCGCGATGATCGCCGATCTGCCGGACGGGGGGCGAGCCGATCGCATCAGCGTCGATTGCGGCCCCGGCAGCTTTACCGGTATTCGCGTCGGGGTCGCGGCGGCACGTGGGCTTGGCCTGGGTTGGGGCATCGATGTGCTCGGCTATTCATCGCTGGCGCTGCTGGCAGCCACGCATTTTGCGGCTAATCCAGCCAGCCGCGCGGTCGCCGCGATTATCGAAGGCGGGCACGGCGAAGTATTCATGCAGGGCTTCACGACGATGCCCTTTGCAGCGGATGCGCCTCTGCAATCACTTGCCCCCGCCGATGCGATTGCAGCGCTTGGCCAGCGGAGCGGCATCGGTAGCGGGGTGCGGTTTCTGGCCGCGATCGATGCCTCGCTGCCGCTTGTCCATACGCTGCCCAATGCCGCCAATGCCGTGCTGCTGCCGCCCGATTTTGCGTCGCTCCCCCCCCGCCCGATTTACGGCCGCGCGCCGGATGCCGTTCCGTCCGTCCCCAAAGCGGGTATCGCCCTATGAGCACAACGCTGAATCTTGTTGCATTGCGACCCGGAACACCCGCCGATCTCGGCATGGTCGATACGATCATGCAACGGGCGTTCGATCCGCGCTTCGGGGAAGCGTGGACCCGGGGCCAGTGCCTGGGCATTTTGGCGATGCCGGGTGTGTGGTTGACCATGGCGGAACTAAACGGCGCCGATGCCGGTTTTGCCATGGCAAGGGTTGCAGCCGGTGAAGCCGAGCTGCTGTTGCTCGCCTGCATACCAGAGGTGCGGCGGCGAGGCGTAGGTGGTGCCTTATTGCGATCAGTAGTAAACGAAGCACAAGATCGAACTGCAACAAGGGTTTACCTCGAGGTTCGGCGCGGAAATGACGCGCTGGCACTGTATCGATCTAATGGCTTTGTACAGGTTGGTGAACGGCGCGCTTATTATCGTGGTCCCGCCAATCAATTGTTCGATGCCTTGACCTTCGAGAAGCGTTTAGTCTGAAAATCGCGGCTTGCGTAAATTGTTGCTTGCACATTGCAGAACTGAGTCCGATAAGGTCAAAGCGAAGCCTTTGTACGGCCTCTCTCAGTACCGAAAGGACAATAATGGACACCCACACCGAAGTTCAGGAAACCCTGATCACGCTCACCGCAGACATCGTGGCAGCGCATGTCAGCAACAACAGCGTTGCCGTTTCCGATCTGCCGGTCCTCATCGCCAATGTGCATACTGCACTTGCTGGTCTGGGCGGCCCGGTCATCGAGCCAGAAGTCAAGCAGGAACCGGCAGTGTCGATCCGCGCGTCGATCAAGCCGGATTTCATTGTCTGTCTTGAGGATGGCAAGAAGCTGAAAATGCTGAAGCGCCACCTGATGACGCATTATCAGATGACGCCGGAACAATATCGCGCCAAGTGGAACCTGCCCGCCGATTATCCGATGGTCGCGCCGAATTACGCCGAACAGCGCCGCACCTTGGCCAAGAAGATCGGCCTCGGCACCAAGCGCCGCAAGGCGGTACGCTGACAGCGATTATTGCCCCCTGCCGCCGGTGAACCGGCGGCAGGGGTACTTTCCCCCCGGCACGCTTCCCGCTACACCCGGCAAGACGACACATGTTGACGGGCGGACGGTGACTATGGGGCGCAAGATCGATCTCGAGGCGCTGTGCAATGAAAAGGGCCTGCGCATTACCGAGCAGCGCCGTGTAATCGCGCGCGTGCTGTCTGACGCTGAAGACCATCCCGATGTTGAGAAGGTCTATGAGCGCGCATCAGCGATCGACCCTGGCATTTCAATCGCCACCGTGTACCGCACCGTCCGCTTGTTCGAAGAAGCCGGCATCCTTGATCGTCATGACTTTGGCGATGGCCGCTCGCGCTATGAACCTGCGCCTGAATCGCATCACGATCATCTGATCGATGTCGAAACCGGCCGCGTGATCGAGTTCGTCGATCCAGAGCTCGAACAACTCCAGAAGCAGATTGCCGAGCGACTTGGCTTCCGCTTGGTCGATCACCGGATGGAGCTTTACGGCGTGGTGCTGGACCGCAAGGCATAAGGCCCGATCTTGCCGGACCCGTCATTGCCCGCCGGTCACCTTATCGGCTCGCCCGCGCGTGAAGCCGCCGCCGCCGGCACGCCCAGCCCTGTGCCGGTGATCGGCTGGATGCGGATCGGCTGGCGCGTGCTTGGCCTTGCGCTCATCGCAGGCCTATCGGTGCCGTCGCATTATCTGTTTCAACTGCTCCGTCTGCCCTCGCCCTGGCCACGACTGTTCATGATGGCGGCGGCGCGGATCTGCGGGGCGCGGGTGAGCATCAAGGGCGTACCGCTGAAACGCGACGTTTTTTACATCGCCAACCACGTCAGCTGGGTCGATATCCTCGCCATTTCCAGCGCCAGCGGCACTGCCTTTGTCGCCAAGGCGGAACTGGCCACAGCGCCGGTGGTCGGGGCCCTTGCCAAGATGAACCGCACGGTATTTGTCGAGCGCGAAGACCGGCTGGGCGTTGCCGATCAGATCAACCGGCTGCGCGATGCGCTGGCCGATAACTGGTCGGTCACGGTCTTTCCCGAAGGCACCACCACAGACGGCATGTCGCTGTTGCCCTTTAAAACGCCGATGCTGAAAGTGCTTGAACCGCCCCCGCCGGGCGTGATGGTGCAGCCGGTGCTGCTCTGGTACGGCGGCGAGGTGGGTTACGACATAGCCTGGCTCGGCGTCGAAAACGGCAAGGACAATGCCATTCGGGTGCTATCCCGGAACGGCAGTTTCAAGGTAATGGTCGAGTTTCTCGAGCCCTTTCACCCGCGTGATTACCCCGGCCGCAAGGCAATCGCTGCCGAAAGCCGGCGGCGGATCGAGGAGGCACTGGCGGCCGAGGTCGGCTTCCCGCTCGCGCCGTTTCGCGGACATGACTGGTGGGAGAAGACGCCAGCCAAGACTGATCCGGCCACGTCGCTGAACGATCGACCCCAGCCCTAACACGCCGCTTTTGGCTGCACCGCCGCTGTCGGCGCGCAGTGGCAAGCACAAATGCAGGCACGCTGGCACACGCATGCGCGCGGCACGACGCAACAGCATTTCACCGGTGCGGGCACTGTCGCCGCGGGCGGTGATGGCGGCGGCGGGGTCGGCGGCGGGGGGAGGATGATCGGCTTCAGCGGATCGCGCACATTGGGGCGATGCTGCGCCGGGGGACGTTTGCAGCACGGGCAATCATGCGTCGCGCCATCATCATCACCCTCAACCTTCTTGGCCGCTTTATCTTTCTTGATCTTCTTCAGTGCCTTGCGCGCAACTTCACAAAACGCATAGGCGCGGCCGAGCACGTCATCGATCCGCCGATCGAGAAACGCCTGTTCGGTATGATATTGATAGACGAGCATTTCATCGCGGTGCTTGTCGACCGGCTCGCGGATCAGCGGATAGGTGATCGACTGGTGCAGATCGTCAAGCTGCTTCGCCGTCGCCGCCATCTGCGCGCTCCAGTCCGTAAAGGCCTTAAAGATCGCCGCGCTGTGCCAGTCGCCGGGCGGATGGTGGCGCATCTGTTCGATGAAATTCATCGGAATGCTCATGTCTTCACGCAAATGGCGCACCAGGATACGCATCTGCGCAATATCCCCCGGTGGCTGGCGAAGACGCTCGGCAAACACAGTGGTGATGCGATTGGTGCATTCCCACATCTGGTCGCACAGCATCGTAACAAAGGCTGCCGCATCGCGCTTTTCGGGCTTGGGGAAGCGATCGCGCAGGCTGAACAGCGCACGGACGATGGCGATCCCGACGCCCACCGCCACCAGCATCAGCCCGGTCTGCAGCCAATCGGGCCAGCTGCCCATCGTCAGCGACGCGCCCGACGCACTGGGAGCGACCGACGCGGCCGCCATGACGCTTTCAGCGATCCGGCACATGTTACTGCACAGGTTGGTAGCTCCAATCGCCATCCAAAGCCCCATCGCGAATCATCATTAAGATCGAAGGTCTTATGGTTAACAGGCAAGCATAGATTTTCCCATGGGATAGTTGCGCCCAAAGTCGACATAATTCCCGCGTGATCTCAAAATCGACGCCGCATTTGTCGCGACCGCCCCGCCCCGCTATAGGCCCGGCGATGAAGCCCGCCCCCAAAACCTATCACGTCAAATCCTTTGGCTGCCAGATGAACGTCTATGATGGCGACCGGATGGGCGAATTGATGGCCGCACAAGGCCTGACCGCGACTGACGACCAGTTCGCCGCCGATCTCGTCATCCTCAACACTTGCCACATCCGCGAGCGCGCCACCGAAAAGGTCTATTCGGACATCGGCCGCATCCGCAAAGAATCCGGCAAACTGGGCGGCAGCCCGATGATCGCGGTCGCGGGCTGCGTCGCCCAGGCCGAGGGCGCGGAGATCGTCCGCCGCGCCAAGGTCGACGTCGTTGTCGGCCCGCAGGCTTATCACAACCTGCCTAATCTCGTCGCCCGCGCCAGCCGGGGCGAGGCAGCACTCGATACTGAGATGCCCGTCGACATGAAGTTCGGCCACCTCCCCGCCCGCCGCCGCGTGCCGCCCAGCGCTTTCCTGACGGTGCAGGAGGGGTGCGACAAATTCTGCACCTATTGCGTCGTGCCCTACACAAGAGGCGCCGAAGTCAGCCGCCCCTTCGCGCAAATCGTCGATGAGGCCAAGGCGCTGGTCGATGCGGGCGCCAAGGAAATCACGCTGCTCGGCCAGAATGTGAATGCGTGGGACGATGACGGGAGGGGTTTGCACGATCTGATCGCGGCGCTCGACCGGATCAAGGGCCTCGCGCGCATCCGCTACACCACCAGCCACCCCAACGACATGGCCGACGGCCTGATCGCTGCGCATCGCGACGTCGAAAAGCTGATGCCGTTCCTCCATTTGCCCGTCCAATCGGGCAGCGACCGCATCCTGAAAGCCATGAACCGCAGCCACGCGCGCGACGGCTATCTGCGCCTGCTCGACCGGGTACGCGTCGCCCGCCCCGATATCGCGCTGTCGGGCGATTTCATTGTCGGCTTCCCCGGCGAGACCGAGGCCGATTTCGCCGAGACGCTCAGCCTGGTCGCCGCGGTCGGCTATGCCCAGGCCTATAGCTTCAAATACAGCCCCCGCCCTGGCACCCCCGCCGCGACGATGGCCGACCAGATCGCGCCCGACGTCATGGACGAGCGCCTGCAACGTCTGCAAGCCGCGCTCAACCGCGATCAGGCCGCGTTCAACGCGGCGAGCGTGGGGAAGCGCTGCGCGGTTTTGCTGGAGCGGAAAGGCAAGCTGGAGGGGCAGCTGATCGGCAAGAGCCCGTGGCTGCAATCGGTGCATCTGGTGGGCGATGCGGCGATTGGGGACTTGGTCGAGGTCGAGATTATCGAGGCCGGCGCGAATTCGGTGATGGGGGAACGGGTCGCACCGCCCCAGTCCTGAAGAATCGCGCGGTCACCTGACACAACCCGTCATTGCGAGCAAAGCGAGCCGTAGGCGGCCGCTGGCCAACCAATCCAGTGTTTCCACACGCGGTGCGGCTGGATTGCTTCGCTCCGCTCGCAATGACGGTTCAAAGTTTACGCCCGTCGCCCCACGCCCATCGTCACCCCGGAATTGTTCCGGGGTCCACCGTGCTGCAAACAAATCGGGTTCGGCCCTCGCGGCACAGTGGATGCCGGAACAAGTCCGGCATGACGAATGGGGAATTGAGTATAGTGTCTCCGGAATTGGTGCACCGGAACTGCGCAGAATCTCGTGGTCCTATGTTGCTATACATCGCGCCATTAATGGCATTAAATATGTCAATATTGATGCTATATTGACTTGTATTTATCAGAATGTATTTTTTCTTATGCGGGAGGGTTAAAGGAAAGGATTAGTCATGCGTTATTTAGATGATCATGAGATTGGCCTCGTCTCTGGTGGCTTCGGTGAACCGACCACAAGCGATCCTGAAACTACCAGAGAGATTTTTAGAAAACTCGATGAGATCTTTAAGGATTCTGTTGGCGGTAGCTCAGGTGGCCCAATAGTCCCTCCCACAACGAGTGCCCCAGTAGGGCCGGCGGCAAATCTCGGTAATGGTGTGAGCATCAGCGGCGGCACGATAAATTCATCTAGCGGAACAGTCCCAGCCATAAGACTTACAGTTTCTCGATAAATGTGAGCTCGTGAAAGGCGTGTTGCGCTGTGCGCGACACGCCTAATCAGACTCTGAAAGGCAAAATATGGCTTTTATTGGCACGTTAATCGCCGCTGCCCTCGCGCTTTCGACCGATAACAATCTGAAGTCGCCAGATCGTTCTGGATCGAAATGCCCAGTTGAGACTGGTTGGCTGCCTATAAACAAAAACCCAAACCTCGGTTTTACGGTAACCGGAAAGATAAATGGCTACCAAACCCAAGTGGTTATCGATACTGGCGCTCCGGTGACAACTATTTCAAAAAAATTATCCGACACTCTCAAAATTCCATATGTCATTGGTCAACAGAGAGATTTTTTGAATGCAAGAGCACAAACCTTTCAAGCCAATGAAGTGACAATTGACCTAGGTATCGATGCTTTTTATAAACAGAAAGTAGAAGTAGTTGATTTTAGAGATTTCGAATTATTGCAGATTCCTATTGAAGCAATTGTTGGACGTGATTTGTTGAAATACTGTAAGGTAAACTTTGATCGAAAGTCTAACAGAATAGAAATTTCTGATAACATACAAAATAAACGCCTATCTCGCGTAAAAACATTTGATGAGAACGGTGATAATTTCCTTTACACAACAGTATCATTAAATGGCGGTGAAAAAATAAAATCCTATTTGGATACTGGAAGCGCCACTGGATATCAGGTCACCTCCGATCGAGACGGCTCCCATTTCGTAGCGAACGGTACTAGGATTACAACAGTTCCAGTTTCAAGTGCGGTTGCAGTATCTGTCGAGGAAATCGCAGTTATTCCAGCATTGTCCATCGATAAATATACGGTCGATCGCTTGGAAGTCAATTTCGCCAGATAAACTCCAAAAAACGGCATTAGCAATCCTACGGTAGGGTTGATTGGCAAGACAATATTAGAAAGATTTGATCTTACAATCGATTTTAAAGATAAAATGCTTTATATAGGAAATCCTGTATCGCCTACTCCGCCCATTATCAAGTCGACGAGCGGGCTCATCGTAATTCCAGTGTCTAACTATTTGTCAGTTCTTTACGTTATGCGTAACGGCCCGGCGGAACGCGCCGGATGGAAATCCGACACCAAAATATGTGCGATCGATGGCCAAAACATCCCTAAAAACTATTTTGAGAGTAGTCTCCGTCGATGGACAACAGACACACCTGGCCGGCAGGTTTCAATCAAACTTTGTGGTGGAGAAACCCGCACTCTTACATTGGAAGAATTTTACTGACTGGTTTCCCTTGTGATATCGTCGCAAATCGCGCTTCGCGCTCCTGTACTAGGCGGACGCCTTCGCGGAGCACTTAACTTTTGGAGTTATATCGACCGCTCTGGACAAGCTTCGTCACGAAACCCTCAAGCTGCTGGCCAAGCGCTGTGCTGATCATGGTGCGGTCTCCCTTGCGTCAACCATCGTCGTCATTGCGAGCGCAGCGGGCCGTAGGCGGCCACAGGCCAACCAATCCAGCGTGCCGCGCGTGGAGAGGCTGGATTGCCTCGCTGCCCTCGCAATGACATCAGAAGATGTATCGCTTTATCAATAATTGTCGGCTGAGATTTGCTACTTTCCCCCTGTCCTACACGCCCCCGATCTGCCAAACTCCCGGGCGGATGCAGCACGCCCGCCCACCCCACGCGACCCTCGGCCTTGTTCGCCGCGCTGGTCCTGTCGGGCGCTCGGCGAAAACGCTTCAGACCCGCAACTTCCGCAACTTAAGCCCCCTCCGCCGCGAAGGAATCGCATGAGCCGCAAGCCTGTCCCCGCGCAATCCGGTGATCGCAGCCGTGCCGAGCTGACCTTTGATCGACCCCAGTTGATGGCGCAGCTGTTCGGGGAGTTCGACAAGAACCTGTTGCTGCTCGAAAACCGACTCGGCGTGTACATCACCGCGCGTGGCAACAAGGTGGGGCTTGAGGGGACGGCAGAAGCGGTGGCCTCGGCGCGCGATGTGCTCAACGGGCTCTACAACCGGATCGTGCGCGGGGAGATCATCGATACCGGGCTGATCGAGGCCGTAATCACGATGTCCGCCGAACCGACGCTCCACGGCATCATCAGCGCCGAAGCCTCTGCCCCGCCCTCAATCATGATCCGCACGCGCAAGAAGACGATCGTGCCCCGCACCGTGGCGCAGGCGCATTATATGCGTGAATTGCTCAACAACGACATCATCTTCGCGCTCGGACCGGCGGGCACCGGCAAGACCTATATCGCGGTCGCCCAGGCCGTCGCGCAGCTGATTACCGGCAGCATCCAGCGGCTGATCCTGTCGCGCCCGGCGGTGGAGGCGGGCGAAAAGCTCGGCTTCCTGCCCGGCGATATGAAGGAGAAGGTCGATCCCTATCTGCGGCCCTTGTACGATGCGCTCAACGATTGCCTGCCTGCGGAGCAGGTCGAACGCCGGATCGCGAGCGGCGAAATCGAGATCGCGCCGATCGCCTTCATGCGCGGCCGCACGCTGGCGGATGCTTTCATCATTCTCGACGAAGCGCAGAACACCACGCCCGCCCAGATGAAGATGTTCCTCACCCGCTTCGGCGAGAACAGCCGCATGGTCGTCTGCGGCGATCCCAAGCAGACCGATCTGCCCGGCGGCATGAACGCGAGCGGGCTAAACGACGCGGTCGGTCGGCTCGACGGCGTCGAGGGTCTGTCGATCTGCCGGTTTGGCGCGGGCGACGTTGTCCGCCACCCGATCGTCGGGCGAATTGTGGAGGCTTACGAAGGGAAGGATGCTTGATTTGAAGGATATCCCAAACTATGAAAGGATATCCTGAGAGGTTTGATATGGCATCGCTCTACATCAAGGATCACGACACGGCCGCCCTTGTCGAGCGCGTGGCAAAGCGTTCAGGTGTTACCAAGACCGCGCTTGTTCGCGAGCTTGCGGCAGCGCGCGAAGCGGAGCTTGACCGGGCAGACCCACGCGCTTCGGCACACGAAAAGCTCGACGCACTCTGGCGGGAATATCCGTTTCCGCGCGCAACAGGCACAAAGGTCGATAAGGCGTTTTACGACAAGATGTGGGGCGAGGACGGCGATTGAGCCTGTTCGTCGATGCGTCGGCGCTCGTCGCCATTATCGTCAACGAGCCGGAGCGTGAACAGTTTCGCGATTCGATCCTCGCCGAGCCTGATCCATTGTGGTCGGCTATGTCGTGTTGGGAAACGGTGAGCGCGGTTGCCAGGGCGGAGCGGCTGAGCGCGGACCTTGCCCGAACGGTCGTGCAGCGCTCAGCCGACGCGCTTGGACTTCGCATCGTTGCCATCGGGGCTTTCGAACTCACCACAGCGCTGGGTGCGCATCAAAAATTCGGTCGAGGCAGCGGTCATCCGGCTAAACTCAACTTCGGCGACTGTTTCGCTTATGCCTGCGCCAAAGCCAACGGTGCCAAACTCCTCTACAAGGGTGATGATTTCATCCACACGGACCTCGCCTGATGCTTGACGTTGCCCTTTCGGCCGAACCGGTTTGGGCCAGCACGACCGATTGGGAGTCCCTCGCCACGCGCGCCGCGACCGCAGCGCTGAACGCGACGCCCTATGGCGCGCTCACCACCGCCGATGCCACGATAGAAATCTCGATCCGCCTCACCGACGATGCCGAGGTACAGACGCTCAACCGCGATTACCGGCAGAAGGACAAAGCGACCAACGTCCTTTCCTTCCCGATGATCGCGCCCGATCTGCTCGATACGGTCGCCAATACCGATGACGGTGAAGTGCTGCTCGGCGATATCGTGCTCGCCCAAGGCGTCTGCGCAGCGGAGGCGGCGGAGAAGGGCATCACGCTCAACGATCACGCCACGCATTTGATCGTGCACGGAACGCTGCATCTGCTAGGATATGATCATCAGGGGCAGGCCGAGGCCGATGCGATGGAGCAGATCGAACGCGATGTGCTGGCCACGCTCGGCATCGCCGATCCCTATCTGAACGATCAACTGCACGAGGACTAACCAACCCCGATGGCCGACGGCCCCAGTACCGAGACCGGCAATGCCGGCTCCCAGGAAGGCAGCTTATGGCGCTCCTTCCGCAAGTTCATCTTCGGTGAACCCGCCGATGACTCGCTCCGCGCGCAGCTAGAAGAAGCGATTGACGCGCATGAGGATGATCCCGCACCCGATGCGCGCGGTGATCTTTCCCCGCTCGAGCGCCAGATGGTGCGCAACCTGCTCCATTTCGGTGAGCGCGATGCGGGCGATGTCGGCGTGCCCCGCGCTGATATTATGGCCGTGGAGGAGCAAACGAGCTTTGCCGATCTGGTGACGCTGTTTGCCGAGGCCGGGCATAGCCGCCTGCCCGTTTACCGCGATCAGCTCGATACGATCATCGGGATGATCCATATCAAGGACGTCTTCAACATTCTGGCGACGGGGGCGCCGCATCCGGCTTCAATCGCCGGGCTGATCCGCCAGCCGCTGTTCGTGCCGATGTCGCGTGGCACGCTCGATCTGCTGGCCGACATGCGCCAGAAACGCGTCCATCTGGCGATCGTGCTCGACGAATATTTCGGCACTGAAGGGCTGGTGACGATCGAGGATCTGATCGAGGAAATCGTCGGCGATATCGAGGACGAGCATGACGATGCGCCCCAGCAGTTGCTCGTGCCGATCGATGGCGGCGCATGGGATGCCGATGGCCGCGCCGAGCTCGAAGATGTTGCCGCAACGATAGATCCGCGCCTCGCCGAGACCGATGATGATATCGACACAATCGGAGGATTGGCGGCCGTATTGGTGGGCCATGTGCCCGAAACGGGCGTGTGCATCGAACACCCCAGCGGCTGGCGGCTTGAGGTGATTGAAGCCGATACCAAACGGATTCAGCGCCTAAGGCTTCACCCGCCCCAACCCGGCGCTTTTGCCGAGGATTGACAGGCCTGCGAACAATCACGCTATCGATCAGTGAATATGATTTAATCTATTTTGCCGATTTTACTGCCGCTGCTACTCCACCCTCGGCTTACCGAGAGGTGAGTAGCTGGCAGCGCACCTGCCGACCCCATCCCCAGGCAAGTTCCCCGCTTGCCCTTTGGTGGGTGACACCAGCCCGTTCGGCCGCCGACATTACCCCTGTGTCGGCGGCCGTTTCTTTTGGCCTTTTCCCCAAGCCGGAACCACCTTACCTAAGGTTCATGCGCAAACACATCCTGATCGTCCTCGCCATTCTGGTCGTCCTTGCTGGCGGTACGTGGTTCTGGGTCAGCCAGCCTGACCAAGCCCGGCTGCCGCTCGAAGCGGTAATGGGCCCGCGCCCCAAGATAACGCCACCGCGCGTCCAGACGATCCCGACGATCAAGGTCGCTGATGTTGTTGGCTGGCAGAACGGGGCGACCCCCGTGCCGGCCACCGGACTGAAGGTTGCGGTATTTGCCAAGGGGCTCGATCATCCCCGCTGGATTTATCAGCTGCCCAATGGCGACATTCTGGTATCAGAAACCAACTCGCCCCCGCGCAAGGGCGGATTCAGCATCACCGGCGTGGTGATGAAGGCGCTGATGTCAAAAGCCGGCGCGGGCGTGCCGTCGGCCAATCGAATCACACTGCTGCGCGATTCAGACGGTGACGGCGTTGCAGAAACCCGTTCGGTGCTGATCGGCGGGCTCAACTCGCCACTCGGCATGGTGCTGGTGGGCGACCAGCTTTATATCGCCAACACCGATGCGCTTGTGCGCGTACCCTATGCGACCGGCCAGACCAAGATCACCGCCAAGCCGGAAACCGTCGTGCGTTATCCCGGTGGCGGGAACCACTGGGCGCGCAACGTGATTGCAAGTGCCGATGGCAAAACGCTGTATGTCGCTGTCGGCTCGGCCAGCAACATCGCCGAAAACGGGCTTGATGTAGAGGTGAACCGCGCGAACATTCTCGAAGTGGATCCCGCCGCCAAAACCTTCCGCGTGTTCGCCGCCGGACTGCGTAACCCCCAGGGACTGGCATTCGAACCGCAGACCGACCGGTTGTGGACGACAGTGAATGAGCGCGACATGCTCGGATCGGACCTCGCGCCGGATTACATGACGGCAGTTAATCTGGGCGATTTCTTCGGGTGGCCGAACAGCTATTGGGGCGGCTATGTCGACAAGCGCGTTCAGCCCGAACGGCCCGATTTGCTCGAATATTCGAAACGTCCCGATTATGCGCTTGGTCCGCATACCGCTTCGCTCGGCCTGAGTTTTGCCAAAGGTGCAACATTAGGCGGGCAGTTCACCAATGGCGCGTTCATCGGCCAACACGGATCGTGGAACCGAACCCCGGTATCGGGCTACAAGGTTATCTACGTACCATTTGCCGCCGATGGTTTCCCCGTGAAAGGCACAAAGCCGATCGACGTGCTGAGCGGGTTCCTCGACAAGAATGGCGATGCGCAAGGGCGACCAGTGGGGGTCGCGCTCGATCGAACCGGCAGCCTGCTCGTTGCCGATGACGTCGGTAACGTGATCTGGCGGGTCAGCGGCACGCGCTAGGTCAGTAAAGCCCGCGCGCCATCCGGAAATAGTGGAAAAAAGCAGCACAGCTATTGTCATTCCTATTGCCGAAATCATCCGATTTGAATTACGTAGTTCCTACCGTACCCGCTTTGGGTAACGGTCTGTCCGTAGTCGGCACTGTCTGGCGAGGAAGAGGAACGAACGATAATGGCCGTAAGGATTGCGACCAATCCTGAAAATATGGCGGCAAACTGGCGAGTCGCGATGTTCGGCGTCGCCAATATGTTCCTTGCAACGCAGCGGGCATTTTCAGCGGGTAAGGTTGCGATCAGCCCGACCGAAATGTTGATCTACCTGACCGTCTGTGTTGCCAATGTGCAGAAACTGATGCGCGAACGTACAGTGCCCGAAAATTTTACCGCGACCGCCATTTTGCCGCGCGAATGGGTGATCCCGATCTCGCGCAATGCCATCGCCTCGGCGACTGGCCTGCCGCGCGAAACCGTGCGTCGCCAGGTTGAGAAGATGATCGAGCGGGGATTGCTGATCGAAGATTGCCGGGGCGGGGTAACGCCGCCGCCCGGCGTGATCGATATTCTGGGGCTTGAACCGATGCTCGAACCAATTCTCGCCGAGTTCACCAAAACAGCCGAGCAATTGGCCAGAGTGGGCGTAATCGAGATCCACGA
The DNA here is from genome assembly GCF_002278865.1 of Sphingomonas sp. 28-62-11. Taxonomy (NCBI): domain Bacteria; kingdom Pseudomonadati; phylum Pseudomonadota; class Alphaproteobacteria; order Sphingomonadales; family Sphingomonadaceae; genus Sphingomonas; species Sphingomonas sp. 28-62-11. The sequence goes on from NZ_NCGB01000018.1 coordinate 26,637, forward strand.
CGACTGACCCGATGATCGCTTCGCCAGACCGACATCATTATTGGGTGGCAAACAGCATCGCATCATCGGCAAACGCCTTGAACTCGAGCGCATTGCCGCTGGGATCGTAAAAGAACATCGTCGCCTGCTCACCCGGCTGCCCAAGGAACCGGATGTGCGGCGCAATGCCAAAAGCGATCCCCGACGCCGCGACCCGGTCTGCCAACGCCTGCCAGTCGGGCATCGTCAGCACTACGCCGAAATGCGGCACCGGCACGTCATGGCCGTCAACGGCGTTGGCGACGACAACTGGCTTTGCCGACGGATCGAGATGCGCGACGATCTGGTGCCCGTACAGGTCGAAATCGATCCAATGTTCGGATGACCGCCCCTCCGCACAGCCCATCACCCCGCCGTAAAAGGCACGCGCGGCGGCGAGATCATGAACGGGAAAGGCGAGGTGGAAGGGGCGCATCATGCAAAGCTGCTAGCAAATCCCGGCGAACCAAGCGATAGCCCCGGCGTGACGAAACGCCCCGCCCTTATGTCGCTGATCCTTGGCGCCGTGGCCGCCACCGGATTCGCCCCGCTCAATCTTTTACCGGTGACGTTGGCTTGCTTCGCCGCCTGGTTGTTGATCGTCCATGATTCGCCGAGTTTGCGCGCGGCATTGTGGCGTGGCTGGCTGTTCGGGATCGCCCATTTCACGATCGGCAACAACTGGATCGCACGTGCCTTCACTTTACAGGATGCGATGCCGGCCTGGCTCGGCTATCCGGCGGTGTCGATCCTTGCCGCCTATCTAGCGATCTACCCTATGCTCGCCGCCGGCCTGATGTGGCGTCTGGCGAGTCCGCGCGCGAATGGTGACGGCACGACGCCAGTCGGCGGCAGCTATGTGATTGTCGCGGGCGCGGCGTGGATCATAACCGAATGGCTGCGCGGCACGATGTTGACCGGCTATCCTTGGAACCCGCTAGCGGCAATCTGGCTGCCGCTGATCGGCGTGGCACGATCGACCAGCCTGATCGGCACTTATGCGCTAGGCGGGTTGAGCGTGGTGGTGGCTGGCGCGCTGCTTTTGCTAGTGACGCAACGCCGCTGGAGGCTCGCCGCGCCCGTGCTGGGCGCTACCCTGTTACTGGCGGTGAACGGAATAGATTTAGCGCAGACCCCAGCCGCCATTACCGCCGACGCACCCCGCATCCGCGTGGTCCAGCCCAATCTCGATCAGGAGGAGCGCCCGCGCGACGATTATGCCGAAGCCAATCTCGCCGCCATTGCGCGTCTCATGGGGACCCCCGGCCCGGCCCCCCGCCTGATCGTCTGGCCCGAAGGGGCGCTGCGTCTGTTCGTCGAGGACGGCTACCCCCCCGAATATTACTGGCGCGGACGGCCTGAAGTGACACGCGCACGCATCGCCGCGATGCTCGGCCCACGCGATATCGTGCTGGCAGGCGGCAACGGGTTGCAGTTCGACGATCGCGGACAATTGAGCGCGGTGAGCAATTCGGTGCTGGCGCTCGATTCCAAAGCGCGGCTGCTCGGCCGCTATGACAAGGCGCATCTGGTGCCATGGGGCGAATATCTGCCCGCCCGCCCGATCATGTCGGCGATCGGCCTGTCGCGTCTCGTCCCCGGCGATGTCGATATCCGCCCCGGCCCGGGACCGTCTGGCCTGAACCTGCCCGGCTTCGGGCTTGTCGGCATGCAGATCTGTTACGAGATCATCTTTTCGGGCGAAACCGTGAACCGTGCGCAGCGCCCGCGCTTCATTTTCAACCCCTCGAACGACAGCTGGTACGGCGTGTGGGGGCCGGTCGAACATCTCGCCATGGCCCGGCTGCGCGCGATCGAGGAAGGACTGCCCGTCATCCGCGCGACCCCTACCGGCGTATCGGCGATCATCGACGCCGATGGCCGCGTGCTCGCGAGCATCCCCGCCGACCGTGACGGTGCGATCGAGCTCCCGATACCACCCGCGCATCCGCCGACACTGTTTGCAATGCTCGGCAATTGGATGGCCGCACCGGTAGCCGCGCTGATGCTCGCGCTGGCAGTTGCCATTCGTCAGCGAGCGCGATAGGGCGCATATAACAAAAGCTTTATATGCGGTCCGCAGCCGCTAATCCGGTGCCGCTTCTCTGGCCCAGTCATAAGGGATTACCATGCGCTCATCCTATCTCTTCACGTCCGAATCAGTTTCAGAAGGCCATCCCGACAAGGTGTCGGATCAGATTTCGGACGCGATCGTCGATCTGTTTCTGTCGAAAGACCCCGAAGCCCGCATCGCCTGCGAAACGCTGACGACCACGCAGCTCGTGGTGCTTGCGGGTGAAATTCGCGGCAAGGGCATCATGGATGAAGCCGGCAACTGGGCACCCGGCGTGCGCGAAGAGGTCGAAGCGACCGTCCGCGCGACGGTGAAGCGCATCGGTTATGAGCAGGACGGTTTTCATTGGGAAACGCTGCGCTTCGAAAACAATCTGCACCCGCAATCGGCGCATATCGCACAGGGCGTTGACGCCAGCGGCAACAAGGATGAAGGCGCTGGCGATCAGGGCATCATGTTCGGCTATGCGGCCGACGACACGCCCGATCTGATGCCCGCGACGCTCTATTACAGCCACAAGATCCTCGAAAAAATGGCTGCCGATCGCCATTCGAAGGTCGCCCCCTTTCTCGAACCCGACGCCAAGAGCCAGGTCACGCTGCGCTATGAGGGCAGCAAGCCCGTCGCGTGCACCGCGATCGTCGTCTCCACCCAACACGCCAAGGGCTATGATCAGGGCGAGAAGGAAGCCGAGCTTCACGCCTATGTGAAGTCGGTGGTCGCCAGCGTGATCCCGGCCGAGCTGCTTTCGGACGAGACCGTCTATCACATCAACCCCACCGGCAGTTTCGAAATCGGCGGGCCGGACGGCGACGCCGGGCTTACCGGTCGCAAGATCATCGTCGACACCTATGGCGGTGCATCGCCCCATGGCGGCGGCGCGTTCAGCGGCAAGGATCCAACCAAGGTCGATCGCTCGGCGGCGTACATCACCCGCTATCTGGCGAAGAACATCGTCGCCGCCGGGCTCGCCCAGCGCTGCACGATCCAGCTCGCCTATGCGATCGGCGTCAGCAAGCCGCTGTCGCTCTATGTCGATACGCATGGCACCGGCACCGTCGGCGATGACAAGATCGAAGAGGCGATCATGTCGATCGAAAAGCTCGGCGGCCTTACCCCGCGCGGCATCCGCACCCACCTCGCGCTCAACAAGCCGATCTATCAGAAAACAGCCGCCTATGGCCATTTCGGCCGCCAGCCCGAGGGGGATTTCTTCCCCTGGGAGCGCACCGACCTGGTCGACGACCTGAAGGCAGCGCTGGCGTAAATCACGCACTGCGCTGAACGATTGCGGGGGCGGTAGCGTGCAGCTATCGCCCCTTTTTTATGAGCGATCCCACCACCATTCGCCGCCTCTACGGCCGCCGCGCCGGGCACAAATTGCGGCAGGGCCAGGCCGCGCTGATCGAGGAATTGCTGCCGCAAATCTCGGTACCCGAAACCGGGTCGATCGATGCGATGGCGCTGTTCGGGGATGATCGGCCGCTTGAGGTGGAGATCGGTTTCGGTTCCGGTGAGCATCTTGCAGGGCAAGCGGCGATGCGGCCGGGCAGCGGGTTCATCGGCTGCGAGCCCTTCCTGAACGGCGTGGTCGGTGCACTCGCGCATGTCCGCGACGGGGGGCTGGACAATGTGCGGCTCCACATGGGCGATGCGCTGGAGGTGATCGAGCGGCTACCCGATGCCTCGCTTGAGCGCGTCTATCTGCTCCACCCCGATCCGTGGCGAAAAGCGCGCCATGCCAAGCGCCGGATGGTGAACCACGGCCCGCTCGACCTGATCCACGCCAAGCTGAAACCCGGCGGCGAGTTTCGGCTCGGCACTGATGATCCCACCTATTGCCGCTGGTCGATGATGATCATGAACGCGCGCCGTGACTTCGACTGGCAGGCGGCAAGCGCCACCGACTTCCTTACCCGCCCCGCCGACTGGCCCGAAACCCGCTATGAACGCAAAGCCCGGACCAAGGGGCATGAGGTGTGGTACTTTCGCTATCTGCGGGTCTAACCCAGCGCCCGCATCGCCAGCGCGATTGCCCCAAACGGCCCGGCATCCGCGCCCAATGTAGCAAATGCGATTCGGTCTTCGGGCAGCATGCCTGTAGCGGGCAGATAGCCGGCGAGGCGACGCGCCACCACCGCGCGCACCGCGTGAAGCAAGGATGGCCGCCCAAGGACCACGCTGCCGCCCAGCGCGATCCGTTCAGGCGCGAAGCTGACCAGCATGTTGGCGAAGAAATCGCCCAGTTCCTGCGCGACATTGGCCCAGACCGGATGATCATCTGCAATGTCCGCGCCCCTCAGCCCGGTGCGCGCTGCAAGCGCCGGTCCGGCGACCAGCCCCTCGATGCAATCGCCGTGAAACGGGCAGACCCCGGCAAACGCATCGCCCGCCACGCGCGGCACCCGCACATGACCGATTTCGGGGTGGAGAAAACCGTGCAGCGGCTGCCCGTCTACAACGATGCCGCCGCCAACGCCTGTGCCGATCGTCACATAGGCATGGATGCGGCACCCGGCTGAACCGCCCCAAAGCCCCTCGGCCAGAGCCGCCGCATTGACGTCGGTGTCGATCGCCAGCGGCACGTCGATAGCCCGCCGCACGCTGCCGAGCACATCGAACCCCGCCCAGCCCGGCTTTGGCGTGTCGAGGATCTGCCCATAGGTCGACGCGTGCGGATCAAGCGCCACGGGGCCGAAACTGGCGATGCCGATCGCGGCCAGCGGCGCCTGTGCGTGCCAACCGACAATCACCGCCACCACCGCCGCCAGCGTCGCCGCCGGATCGGCGGTGGTGGGGAAGGATTCGCGCGCGACGATGGTGCGGCCCCGCGCCAGCACCGCGATCGCCTTGGTCCCGCCAAGCTCGATTCCCGCCAGCCGCGGCGATTGATCCTCCATCCCCGACCCCTATCGATTATCAAGTTGTGACCGCACCGATGCCAGCCCCAGCCGCGTTGCGCGATAGGGGCCACCGCCCTGGCTCGCGATCAAGCCACGACGCCGAAGCCGCTGGAACAGTGACAGGGTGCAATCGGTAAGCACGTATCCTTCGCGGGTAAAGCAATCGACCGCGTTGATCCGGCCTTGTTCGTCGCGGCGGTGAACAATGCGCCCGCCCTGCGCCAGCGCGTGCAGCACGCGCTGTTCGTATTTTGAGATGTTCATGGGAAATGTCAGCCCCAGACATGGGGTTAGCGCCCGCACGCCAAGACCCGCCCGCATGGGGCGGCGGCAATGCACGATGCTGGGCTGCGGGGCGATGCCCCGGCCAGCAATCAGCGGGCGACAATTCCTAACATGACCACTCCGAGTAGCGAGGCGTGTGATATCGCCAATCGCCCGCTTGCGTCAATCGGCCGGGGATCAGCCGCTATGGCCGCTGCGTGCCCAACGCCCTTTCAGCATCCGCCCCAACATCGCGGGCAGGCCCGGTCGTACCAGTAGCCAGTCGCGGATCGCCGGGCCCTGGGTCGCGCCGATCACGCGCTTATACCCGCTGTCCCCCGCGCCCCAATCGACCTGGGTGATGCCGCGCGCCATCGCTTCGACCAGATTGCGATAATAGAGCAGTTTGCCCGGCGAGTGCTTAGCAAAAGCCGGATCATAGCTGTTGGCGACCGCATATTTCAGCGCCCCCGCATCGATATCGAACGAGAAGGCGGCCGGCGCACCATCCACGGTGAGCAGCGCCGCGTGCATCATCCCCGCCAGCACTGGATCATCCGCCAGCGCGCGCCAGAACGCGCCATGCCCGGTGGCGGTGAACTTGGCATCATGGCCATCGGTGCGCGCCGCGATCCAGCTTTTTTCCTCGATCGAGGCCAGCGCATCAAACCCGCCCGCCTTCAGTGCCGCGCCGTCCAGAAAACGCCAGTCGAGCGCACCATGTTCGCCCAGATGCTTTTCATGAAACCGGTTTTTGCGCAGTGTCGAATTGCGCGGCCAGCCATTCGCAGCTTCGGCGGCCATATCGAGCAGAAAACTGTCCGCGACGAACCGGTCGAGCACGGCCCAGCCCTGCGCACGCGCCGCGGTGATCAGCGCGGTTGCGGACGGATCTCCATCATAGACCGGGCCAATCCGCAGCGCGTTGATCTGTCGCGCCAGCGCCGCGACCAGCACCGCGAATGCATCGGCGGGAGTATCCGTCGCCGTCGGAAAGCTGCGGAACGGCCAATAGCCCCCCGGCACCGCCGCCAGACCCGCCCAACGCGGCCCCAGTGCGACCATCGGCAACGCGATGATCGGTACCCGGTCCGCCTCGATCACAATCGTTCGGGCCTGGCCGCCATAGGCCGACAGCGCCGCCGCAAACCAGTGGTAGCGCAGAAACCGATGACTTTCGGGCGCGGCCACCGCGACGCTGTCGATCGCAGCCGACAGCCCGTCGCCCACCTGCGCAACCATCGCTGGCGGCAGGCGCGCGAAATCGGCAAGCAGCATCGGCTTCGTCATGCAGCAATTTTACAGCAACAGTCGTTACCAACCCGTTGGCGCTTGACGATTTGGCCGATGCCCTTTCAGGTAACGCCATGTCCGTCATGCCCGCCGTTTCGACCATCGCCCAGGCGATCCAGCTTTCCGTCGCGCCGGTGTTCCTGCTCGCGGGGATCGGCGCAGTGCTGAACGTGATCGCCGGTCGCCTTGCCCGGGTGATCGATCGTTCGCGCACGCTAGAGAAGCTTCACCCGAGCAGCAGCGGCCCCGAGCACGATCGCCATGTCTGGGAACTGCGCCAGCTCGATCGGCGCATGTCGATGATCAACGCGGCGCTTTTCCTGTGCGTCAGCAGCGCGGTGGCGATCTGCTCCGTCGTAGCGCTGCTGTTTGTGGCCGAGCTCACCAACTGGAAGATCGGCACCATCGTCGCGCTCACCTTCATTCTGGCAACAATTCTACTCGTGGCCGGGCTTATAACGTTCATGATCGAGGTGCGGCTGTCCCTCCGCGCGACGCGAGTGCGGGTGGAGCTGCTCGAGAAGGACTGACTCTAAAGTTTGGTGACTTCGGCACGACCCCGTTCGCCCTCAGCCCTTCGACTGCCTGCAAGGCAGGCGCTCAGGATAAACTTCGGCCCTTGGGCCGAAGTCGAAGGGCATGCGCAGCGCGTGGGCTTCGACTTCGCTCAGCCCGAACGGACCATGGTAAGGCGTTATACCAAACCTCTCCTACCGCACCCCATCCATCCCCGGCCCGACATCCGCCGTCGGCAAATAGCGTGGCGCCACGCGCGCCTTGCTCGCCTGTTCGTAGACATAGCCAGCGCCGAGCAGCGTGCCCTCGCTATACGCTGTACCGATGAATGACAGGCCGACCGGCAGCCCGCGCACCAGCCCCATCGGCACCGTCAGATTAGGATAGCCCGATACCGCGGGCAGCTCGCTTGACGAGGGGCCGTTATACTGGTCGCCATAGACGCCGTCGATCAGCCAGCCAGGGCCATAGCTGGGTTCGACCAGTATCTGCGCATTCGCCTTGGCGAGCATCGCATCGATGCCCTCCACCCCGGCAAGCCGCTTCGATTTCGCCCGCGCGCCCAGATACTCCGGATCATCGAGCCCGCGCGTCTTTTCCGCCGCCTCAAAAGTTTCCTGCGCGAAATAGGGCATTTCCGTCGCCGCATTCACCACGTTGAAGGCCATCACCTCCTTTAAGGTCCGCGTCTTCACGGCAGCGGGCGTGGTCGCGAGATAGGCGTTCAGGTCCCCCTTCAACTCGCTCAGCAGCACCGCAAACTCGGCCGCGCCCAGCCCGTCGAGCTTGGGCATCTCGACATCGAGCAGCACTGCGCCCTGCGCCTTCAGCACGGCCAGCGCCGCATCGAATGCCTTGGCGAGATCGGCCCCCATGGTTGGCCGCCGCACTGCAATCCGAACGCCTTTCAGCGACGCACCCGCCAACCCGGCAGCATAATCGCGCTTGTACTTGTCGGCATTCTTGGTCACCGCATCGGCGGGGTCGCTGGCGATCATCGCCGAAAACAGGATCGCCGCATCGGTAACGCTCCGCGCCATTGGCCCCGGTGTATCCTGGCTATGGCTGATCGGCACGACATGCGTGCGGCTGACCAGCCCGATCGTCGGCTTCAGCCCGACCAGCCCGTTGATCGAGGACGGGCAGACGACCGATCCGTCGGTCTCCGTGCCGATGCCGACCGCCGCAAAGCTCGCGGCGATCGACGCGCCGGTACCGCTGGAGGAACCACAAGGCGTGCGATCAAGCGCATAGGGATTGCGCACCTGGCCCCCAACGGCGCTCCACCCGCTGATCGAATTGTTCGAGCGGATATTAGCCCATTCGGACAGGTTGGTTTTGCCCAGGATCACCGCGCCGCCCTTGCGCAGGGCCGCGACCATCGGCGCATCGCGCAGCGTGACATTGTCCTTCAACGCGAGACTGCCCGCCGTCGTCGCGATCGGGTCCTTGGTCTCGATATTGTCCTTCACCAGCACCGGTACGCCATCAAGCGGACCGAGCGCCTTGCCCGCTTTGCGGCGCGTATCGGCCGCCCGCGCCTGCGCCAGCGCATCGGGGTTGGTGGCGATCACCGAGCGCAGCGTCGGCCCGCTGCGGTCCATCGCCGCAATCCGGGCGAGATAGGCCTGGGTGATACTCTCGCTGGTAGCCGCCCCGCTGGCGATCATCGCCTTCAGATCGGCGATCGAGGCTTCTTCGACCTTGGGCGCCGTTTGCGCGACGGAGGGGGTGGCGATAGCAAGCAAGGCGGCGGTGAGCGGCAGAAGATGGTGGCGCATGAATTTCCCCAAAGACGTTGACGCAAACGTAACGGGACAAGGGCGGGGTGCAAGCCCCCCGCATGCGCCCTTTTTTGCGGTGTACCCGTTCGCCCAAAGTAACGGTTGAACTCTCAGACTTCCTGCCAAGCCAGCCGCTCAGGACGAAAGGGGTGAGACATGATCGGGCCTAGAGTTTAGCAGCCCCCCTTTAATCCTCCGCGGCCACCGTCACGCGCAGGCCATCCAAGTCGTTCGTGAACGGAATCTGGCACGACAGTCGGGAATTGGCGTCGCGGTCTGACGTGCTGTCGAGCAGATCGTCCTCGTCCGGACCCATCTTTGGCAGTTTGGCCGCAAAATCCTGGTCGACATGGACGTGGCACGTCGCACAGCTGGCGCAACCGCCGCACAGCGCGAGGATTTCATCGATGCCCGCATCGCGGATCACTTCCATCACCGACAGGCCGGCTTCGCCCGTGATCGTCCGTTCTTCCCCATTACGCATGACGACGGTAAGCTGCGGCATTCGATCCTCCAAAAGGCGTGTGTTGCGCCGCCTTGCCGCCTTGAGCGTGCGATTTCAAGGAAACACTCGATGGGCCTGACCGCCACGCAACTGACCGAGGCGCTCGATGCGCTGGCGGCGATCGAACCCGCTATGGCCCGTGCGGTCGAACGGGCCGGCTATCCCGAACCGCGCATTCGTGATCGCGGCTATGGCACGCTGCTCCGCACGATCATTGGCCAGCAGGTGAGCGTCGCCGCAGCGCAGTCGGTCTGGCGCAAACTGGAGTCGGAACTGGGCGATCTGAACGTGCCCGACAGCCTTGCCCATGCCAGTGACGATGTGCTGCGTGCCGCCGGCATGTCCCGCCAAAAGGCCAGCTATGCCAAAAGTCTGGCCGAGGAAGTCACGAGCGGTCGGCTAGACTTGCAGCACCTGCCTAACGACGACGAGGCAGCGATCGCCGCGCTTGTCAGTGTGAAAGGCATTGGTCGCTGGTCTGCCGAAATCTACCTGCTGTTTGCAGAAGGTCGATGCGACATCTGGCCAGCGGGCGACCTGGCCGTGCAGATCGAAATCGGGCGGATCATGGGCCTCGACACCCGACCGACAGAAAAGGCCATCCGGCTGATCGCTGAGCCGTGGCGTCCGCACCGGGGCGCGGCCGCGATCATGGCGTGGCATCATTACAAGGTGGATATGGCGGTGGTTTGAGGACTGCTCACCAAAACGGCGGAATCGACCGATCCGTTTGGGCTGAGCGAAGTCGAAGCCCCTGCGTAGCGCTTGCCCTTCGACTTCGCTCAGGGCGAACGGGTGTGGTGGTTTGATTCGGCACCAAGATCTTTACTTCACCGGCATCCACACCTGCGTCTGGCAGAAAAACGCAATACACCCCTTCACTTGCAGTCGGCCATCGGCCTTGCGCGTCAGGTAAGATTTATATTCCTTGCCCGCTTCAGGGCTGTAGATTTTACCCTGCCAGTCCTTCCCGCCATCGGTAAAATTGGCGAGGATTTGCAAGCCTTCGATCGGGCGGTTGCGCTTTGACGGATCGGGGTTGCGGAAATCGGTGGTCGGGCCTTTGGGGTTGGGTTTCAGCACCTTGGTCACGCGCCCGCATACGCCGTTTCCACATTCAGCGATCGTGACAATCGCCTTGCCATCGACGGTCAGCCATTGCCCCGTGATCGGCGTGGCGGCATGAGCGGCGGCGGGCAAGCTGAGGGCGGCAAGAGCAATCGCGAATCGCATGAACGGCTAATCCTTTGGCAAATTGGGCGCGGCCTACCCCATGAAAGGCAAGTGATGAACGGGAAATGGACGATCGGGATCATCGGCGGATCAGGCCTCTACGCGATCGATGGTCTGGCCAATGCCGAATGGCGCGATGTGTCCACGCCCTGGGGCGATCCATCCGATCAATTGCTGTTCGGGCAATTGGGTGATGTGAACCTGGTGTTCCTGCCGCGCCACGGCCGGGGGCACCGCATTTCGCCAAGCGAGCTCAACGCGCGCGCCAATATCGATGCACTGAAGCGCGCCGGATGCACCGATATCCTCGCCATCTCCTCGATCGGCAGCCTGCGCGAGGAGCTTGAGCCGGGACGCTTCGTGGTGGTCGATCAGTTCATTGATCGCACCGTCGCGCGCCTGTCGAGCTTTTTCACAACCGGGCTGGTGGGCCATGTATCGATGGCAGACCCGGTCTGCCCGCGCCTATCCACCCTTGCGGCACAAGCGGTGGCGACCGCGGGCGGCAAGGTAACCCATGGCGCGACCTATCTCGCGATGGAGGGGCCGCAATTCTCCAGCCGCGCCGAAAGCCTGCTCTATCGCCAATGGGGCGCCGATGTGATCGGCATGACCGCAATGCCCGAAGCCAAGCTCGCCCGCGAGGCCGAACTGCCCTATGCGCTGATCGGCATGGTCACCGATTATGATTGCTGGCGCGAAAGCGAGGCAGCGGTGGATGTCGCCGAAGTGATCGAACAGATGCACAAGAATGGCGATACCGCCCGCAAGACGGTCAGCGCGCTGATCGCGTCGCTCCCCGCCGAGCGCACCCCCTCGCCCATCGATACCGTGCTCGATTTCGCGTTGATGACCGATCCGGCGAAGCGGGACCCGGCCCTGTTGGCGAAGCTCGACGCTATTCTCGCGCGCGTGAATGGGCACTGATTCGCAGGCCGATCGTTCAGGCTGATCGGCAAATGTCGTTGGACGTGAGGCCCATTACCGGGTCTAGCGCGGAAAGCGGTACCTTGTACCCTTCCGTTTGGCCTGAGCGAAGTCGAAGGCCACGCGCATCGCCATGTGCTTCGACTTCGCTCAGCACGAGCGGTGCAGATAAAGTGCTCGACGACCTAGGAACATGAATGGCCCCACCCCCACCCTTTGACGGCGAATTCGGTGGCTTCGCGCACGGCATCGAAGAACCGATCGCGCGTCGAGTGACGCTCAGTGAAAGCTATCGAACCGTGGGCGTGCCCAAGGGCGCGGTCTGGTGGCGGCGGATGTTCGCGTTCAGCGGGCCGGGCTATCTCGTCGCGGTCGGTTATATGGACCCCGGCAATTGGGCGACCGATATCGCCGGGGGATCGGCGTTCGGCTATAAATTGTTGTCGGTTATCCTGATCTCCAACTTGATGGCGATGCTGCTCCAGGCGCTTGCCGCAAAGCTGGGGATCGCGGCTGGGCTGGATCTCGCCCAGGCGTGCCGCGCGCGTTATTCGCGCCCCGTCGGCCTGCTGCTCTGGGTGTTGTGCGAGATCGCAATCATTGCCTGCGATCTGGCCGAAGTGCTCGGCACCGCGATCGCGCTGCAATTGCTGTTCGGGCTGCCGCTGATCGCCGGGGTTGCCATCACCGCGTTCGATGTGCTGCTGATCCTGACGCTCCAGCAATACGGGTTCCGCCTGCTCGAAGCGTTCATCGTCACGCTCTTGATCGTCATCGCAGGCTGTTTTGCCTATGAACTATGGATCGCCCAACCCGATCTGAGAGCAATCGCGGGCGGCCTGGTGCCAACCACGCAGATCATCACCAATCCGGCGATGCTCTATATCGCGATCGGCATTCTCGGCGCGACGGTGATGCCGCATAACCTTTATCTGCATTCCTCGATCGTTCAGACACGCGCGTTCGACACCGACGATGCCGGCAAGCGCCACGCAATCCGGCTCGCGACAATCGACAGCAGCGTCGCGCTGGGCCTCGCGCTATTCATCAACGCGGCGATCCTGATCCTGGCAGCGTCGGCGTTTCACGTCACCGGGCGCACCGATGTGGCGGAAATTGGCCGCGCCTATGAATTGCTGAGCCCCACGCTTGGCGCGGGTGCGGCCAGCGTCGTGTTTGCGGTGGCGCTGCTCGCGGCGGGGCAGAATTCGACCGTCACGGGCACGCTGGCCGGGCAGATCGTGGCGGAGGGCTTCCTCGACCTCAAAATCCCGATCTGGCTGCGCCGGATGGCGACACGGATGCTGGCGATCATCCCCGCCGTCATCGTCGTCGCGCTGATGGGTGACCGGGGTGCGACCGACCTGCTGGTGCTGAGCCAGGTGATCCTGAGCCTGCAATTGCCCTTCGCGGTCGTCCCACTCGTCGCCTTTACCAGCGACCGCACGGTGATGGGCAATTTCGCCAATGCGCCCTGGGTGAAATGGGCGGCATGGGGGGTGACGGGGGTGATCATCACGCTGAACGTCACGCTACTGGCGAGTTTCCTATGATGGCGACGTCATTCATGCATTAACCCGTTCGGGATGAGCGAAGTCGAAGCCCAAGCGCTGCGCCTGCCCTTCGACTTCGCTCATGGCGAACGGTGGTGGAAGATAAGTCAACCTAATCGAATAGGTTTAGCGCCCTGCTCCCTCGATGGCGGTGCGGCGCTGGCGGCCCCATGTCTCTCGCCCGGTGAGGAAACTGTACCATCCCCAGGTCGCGCCGATATGACGGAGCAGCTGGAAGGTGAAGGGCTCAAGGATCGCGGCAAGAATGGCCCAGCCCATCCCCAGCCCCTCGGCCTGCCCGGTCCAGCGCGCGTAGAGCCGCAGCGACCAGAGGTGATAGGCGAGATCGAAGACGATCTTGATGATCATCACCACCAGGATCGGCCAGGCGAGCAGGAAGTTGCCGGTTACGACCAGCGTGACGAGGATGATGAACGCTGCGATCCCATAAATGGGCTGCACGGTGTCGAGCGTCTTGACGGGCATTTGCGCGGTTCCCAGCGACCCGAAATGCGGATTGCCGATCATGTCGCGATTCCAATATTGCGTCTGGAGATAGCCGCCGAACCATCGCCGACGCTGGCGCAGAAAGGCCATCAGCGATGCCGGCGCATCGGTGCGCGCGGTCGCCGCGCCGATTACCCGGATCGTCCAGCCGAGCCCCTGATCGGCGGCATGGCGGTGGAGCCGGTGGATCAGCTCATAATCCTCGACCATGCAGGCCGGATCAAAGCCGCCGACCGTGATTAGCGCGTCGCGGCGGAACGCGGCGAATGCGCCTGATATCAGCAACAAGCTGTCGACGCGCATCCACGCATAGCGCGACAGGAAGTTGCGGACATATTCATAGGTCTGGAACCACTGGAAAATGCGCCCGGATAACGTTGGGCCGCAAATCGGGGTCAGCACGCCGGTGGCTGCCATCAGTTCGGGCTCCTCGGCGAACGCCCCGCGCATCGCCGCGAGCGCGCCGGGATCGAGTAACGTATCGGCGTCGACCGTCAGCACCACATCGGTGTAGATCAGCTGGATCGCCGCGTTCAGCGCGCGCGCCTTGCCGCCATGCGGCAAGCGGAGCCAGCGGAGCGTCGACAGGTTCGGCGCGGGATCGCTGATCGCGCCAAGGGCTGGCATCGCCAACCCATAAAGCCGCATCAGTTCGGCCGGGGTGTCGTCGCTCGATCCATCATCGGCGATCAGGATCAGATCGGGCGGATCGCTCTGTGCGGTCAGCGTGTCGATCGTGATCCCAAGCACACGCGCTTCATTGTGCGCCGCGATGATAACGCCAAGGCTGGGCCGCGCCTGCCCAGGTCGCGCAATCGATAGGGTCTCTGATATCGGCTGCGCCAATCGATGCGTCTTGCTGGCGGTGAAGATCAGCAGGGCGGTATCATAAGCGATGTACACCAGTCCGACCGACCAACTCGCCAATCCGGTGCGGAAAAAAGCCTGTGCCACCAGCGCGATAAACAACAGCACCACCGATCCCATGATCGCATAGCTGGCGAACGGCACAGGTCGGGGCGTTAGTCGCGGCGATTGGGCGACGAGCGATTGGCTCATTGGGGTCATGCGCCGCTACTTTTTCCGATTTGTGATGAACACAGGCTTGCAACCAGCTAAGGTCGATGGCCACGATCGGCTAGTGCCGCAGTGCAATATAGAGTAGGAATTCTGCATGGATGAACGCCGCTATACCAGCCTTGCGATCTCGCTCCACTGGCTTGTCGCGATCGGCATCGTCCTGAACGTGTTCCTGGCGCTGACCTGGGAATATTACCCCGATGAATCTGTACGCCCCGCGATTAACTTGCACAAATCGGTGGGCATCACGGTGCTTGGCCTTGCCATCATGCGGCTGTTGTGGCGGCTGACGCACCGCCCACCGGCGCTGCACAGCGGTTATCAGAAGTGGGAAGTGCAGCTGAGCCACTTCACCCATTTCCTGCTTTATGCCATCATCTTCGCCATGCCGCTGACCGGCTGGATCATGGACTCGGCATGGGACAAGGCAGCGGAAAACCCGATGTTCCTGTTCGGCGCGTTCGAATGGCCGCGGATCGGCTTCATCATGGCGATGGACCCGGCGAGCAAGAAGGCGATCCATGACAGCTTTGGCGAAGCGCATGAATATATCGCGTTCGTGCTGTACGCGCTGGTGTTCCTGCACATCGCCGGCGCGCTGAAGCATCAGTATTTCGACAAGCAGCGCGAGTTGCAGCGCATGTGGTTTTCGGGAAGCGTCGAATAAAAACGTCCCTGCCGTACGACGTCATCATCCTGGGCGCGGGTGCCGCCGGGCTGTTCTGTGCGCAGGTCGCCGGGCAGCGCGGACGACGCGTGCTCGTGATCGATCACGCCGATGCACCGGGCAAGAAAATCCTGATCTCAGGCGGTGGGCGGTGCAATTTCACCAACACGGGCACCACGCCTGAACGGTTTCTTTCGGCCAACCCGCATTTCGCCAAATCGGCGCTCAGCCGCTACACCCCCGCCGATTTCATCGCGCTGGTCGAATCGCATGGCATTGCCTGGCATGAAAAGACGCTCGGCCAGCTGTTCTGCGATGGCTCGGCGAAACAGATCGTCAACCTGCTGCTCGACGAATGCGCGCGCGGCCGTGTCGATCTCGCGCTGGGCGAGCCGATCCGCGCGGTGGCGCATGCTGATGGCCAGTTCCGGGTGCAGGTCGGTATTCGGACCGAAACGGCGCCCGCGCTCGTGATCGCCACCGGCGGGCCGTCGATCCCCAAGATGGGCGCAACCGGCTTTGCCTATGATCTCGCCCGCCAGTTCGGCCTGAAAGTCGTCGAGCCGGGCCCGGCGCTGGTGCCGCTGACGCTGGGGGCAGATGAAGCCCTGTTCCAATCGCTATCCGGCGTCGCGACCGAGGTCGTCGCGCGGTGCGGCAAGGCGGCCTTCCGAGAGGCGGCGCTGTTCACGCACCGTGGCCTGTCCGGACCTGCCATCCTTCAGGTTTCAAGTTATTGGCGGCACGGCCAGCCGATCGGCATTGATTTTCTGCCCGGGCAGGCGCTCGACTGGCTCGTCAACGCCAAGCGCGCGCAGCCGCGATCGACGCTTCGCAGCATGATCGGTTCAGCATTGCCGGGCAGGCTGGCCGAGGTGCTGGCGGAGCGGATCGGGGCCGCGGGCGAGCTGGCCAACGTGCCCGATCGGCTGCTGAGTGAAGCCAGTGCGCGGCTCCGCAACTGGCAATTCGTGCCCAATGGCAGCGAAGGCTTTGCAAAGGCCGAAGTGACTGTGGGCGGCATCGCCACCGATGGCTTGTCATCGCAGACCATGGCCGCGCGGACCGTACCGGGGCTCTACGCCATCGGCGAGGCGGTCGACGTGACCGGGTGGCTGGGCGGCTATAACTTCCAATGGGCCTGGGCGAGCGGCCATGCGGCCGGCATGGCGTTAGCGAGCGGGCGGGCGTGAAAAATTGGCCCGGCAGCACCTGCCGGGCCGAGGTTGTGGTGTCGAGGGAGCTTCCCCTGCGTCACACCGCTATATTCCTACTAAAAACGTAGGAAATCAAATAGCGAAGGAACTGTTTGCATCAACTGTCGCTCAGACCGGCGCAGTTTACGGGCGGCTTGTCGAATGCCGTCAGCGACAATGCCGAATAAAGCCTCGCCATTGCCCGAAATCAAAGAAGCCGCACCGCTGGTTGGCGGCGCGGCTTCTGATTTGATCATTGGGTCCAACAGATCGGCAAGTCGCCATTCTGTCAGGCCCATGATGAATTACATTGCGTTGGTTGCTTCAACGGCGTTGGTGTCCATCGCGTTGGTGTCCATCGCGTTGGTGTCCATCGCGTTGGTGTCCATGGCGTTCATGTCCATGGCGTTTGCGTCCATGGCTTCGACTTCGTTCACGGCAGCCGTGTTGTTCGTGTCAGCAGCAGGCGTGCAAGCAGCGAGGCCGAGCGTGGCAACTGCGATCAGCGACGTCGTAATGATCTTCTTCATGGACTTACCTCCATCTATAAATTTTGGTCGTTCCCCGGGCACACCATATGCCCCAGCACCCGACCCCCTCGGTGTCCAAAATCCCTTTGTCGCAATCCATACACGATTGATAGGAAAAAGTGCATTTCGGCCCGCATTTCGTCGCATTTCCTACAGCCTCACTCGCAAACGCGGCGTTGGAACGCGGATAAGTTAATTATTTTGACATCCGACAAGGCCATGTTCGCTGCCTAGATTATCCCTCGAAGGCTCCGCCCCCTGATTCGCGGCACCTAGCACTATTGCTTCTGGCTCAAGCCGGCACCGATTCCAGCGCTTCGCTCGCCTCCAGCCACGCGGCCTCAGCGATCTCCAACTTCGCCTCGACCTCACCCCGGCGCTGAGACAGCTCGCCCATCGACAGTTTCGCCAGCCATGGCTCCGCGCCCGACGGATCGAACATCGCCCGGTCGATCGCGCTGCGCTGCGCCGTCAGCTTCACCACCAGCGCCTCGGCCTCATGCGCTGCCTTTTTCAATGCCACCGCGCGCTCGCGCTCCTGCGCTGCGGCCTTCTTGTCCTTCTTCGAGCCGCCACCCTTGGCCGAACCGCCATCGCCCTTGGGCTGGTTCCGGCCCAGAATCAGGTCGGTATAATCGTCGAGGCTACCGCCATATTCCTGCGCGGTGCCGGCATCGACCAGCACCAGCCGATCGGCGGTCAGCTCGATCATGTGGCGATCATGGCTGACGACCACGACCGCGCCGTCATAGGCGTTGAGCGCCTGTACCAGCGCCTCGCGCGCATCGACGTCCAGATGGTTGGTCGGCTCGTCGAGGATCAGCATGTGGGGCGCATCCCGCGTGATCAGCGCCAACGCCAGCCGCGCGCGCTCGCCGCCCGATAGCTTGCCGACCTTGGTCGTCGCCTTCTGCCCCGAAAAGCCGAATCGCCCGAGCTGTCCGCGCACCGCCGCGGGCGACTTATCCCCCATCAGCCGCGACATATGCTCGAGCGGGGTATCGTCGCCGTCCAACTCCTCGACCTGATACTGGGTGAAATAGCCCACCCGCATCTTGCCCGACTTGGTCATCGCGCCGTCCATCGGGGCGAGTTGGGCGGCGAGCAGCCGCGCCAATGTCGTCTTGCCATTGCCGTTGCGACCCAGCAGCGCGATCCGGTCATCGGGGTCGAGCCGCAGGTTCAGCCGCTGAAGGATCGGCTTCTCGCCATAGCCGACGGTCGCCATGTCGAGCGTGACGAGCGGCGGCTTCAGTTCATCGGGGCTGGGAAAATCGAAGCTGAGCGTCGGATCCTCGGCCATCGCCGCGATCGGCTGCATCTTGGCCAGCATCTTCTGCCGCGACTGCGCCTGCTTCGCGGTGGAGGCGCGGGCCGAATTCTTGGCGATATATTCCTGCAGCTTGGCGCGCTGGGCATCCTGGCTCGCCCGCGCCGCCGCCAATTGCGCCGCGCGTTCGGCCCGCTGACGCTCAAACGCGTCATAGCCGCCGGCATAAAGCGTCACCTTGCCGCCCTCCAGATGGAGGATGTTGTCGACGACATTGTTGAGCAGATCGCGTTCATGGCTGATCACCACCATCATGCCCGGATAGGCCTTCAGGAAGCTTTCGAGCCAGAGCGTCGCTTCGAGATCGAGATGGTTCGACGGCTCGTCGAGCAGCAGCAGATCGGGTTCGGAAAACAACAGCGCGGCGAGCGCCACCCGCATTTTCCACCCGCCCGAATAGCTGTCGAGCGGGCGCTGCTGCATTTCCTCATCGAAACCAAGCCCGACCAGAATCCGGGCGGCCCGCGCCTCGGCGGTATAGGCGTCAATCGCCTCGAGCCGCTCATAAAGTTCGGCAACGCGGTCCGGATCGACGCAATGCTCGGCCTCGGCGAACAGCGCGGCGCGCTCGGTATCGGCATCGAGGACGGTCTCGATCGGGGTGCGCGTGCCGTGCGGGGCCTCCTGCTGGAGATAACCGATCCGCGTCTTGCGCGGCATCTCAATCTCACCGTCATCGGGATCGAGCGCGCCGATCATCACCTTCATCAGCGTGGATTTGCCCGCGCCGTTGCGCCCGATCAGCCCGACACGGCTCTTCGCCGGCAAGGTGGCGCTTGCACGTTCCAATATCGTGCGACCGCCAAGCCGCACCGTAATGCCGTTGATATTGAGCATGGCGGGGCGCGTACCACGGGTTGCGGTTTCGCCCAAGGGGTGTTCGCACGTGCAGCAGATTTGGGGGTGGTGCGGGGCGCGACGAGGGCGAAGTTGCGGGGTGAAGTTGCGGAAGTTGCGGGTCTCCATCTGATTTTGATGGAGGGGCGCAACTTTGGGTGGGCGGCGCGGCGATAGGTGATGAAAGTGATGACCCGGGTGAAAAATCGTGAGGGCGCGGAACGTCGCGCAAGGGGGATGAGCGGATCGAAACGCTCAACCGGATGGGGATGCGACGATGATAAAGAGCGGATGGTGGCTTTTGCGTAGAACGAAATAATCGTAACAAATCTGCGGGTTGTAGGAAAGGTTGATCACGCCATTTGGCGGCACCATGGTCCAAATCGGGTGCCGGACCAATCAAGTGTCGCCGATGCCTGGACGTCGAGCGCACGCTCGACGCCCAGGGAGGGAGAAGCGCTATCGGTCCGCAAAGCTCGCCTTGATCTCGTCGGCGACGAGCGTCGCGTTCTCATCAAGGACGAAGTGGCCGGCATCGAGCCAGACGAGTTTGGCCTTTGGCAAATCCTTCAGGAACGCGGTCGCGCCAGCTTCGACGAAGAACGGATCATGCTTGCCCCACAGGATCAGCGTTTTGGGATGATGCTGGCGGAAGGCGGCATGCCAGATGTCGTACAGCGCGACATTGGTCTTGTAGTTTTCCAGCAGGTTGAGCTGATAGGCATCGGTGCCGGGGCGATCGAGCAGGGCCTGATCGTGCGTCCAGTTATCGGGGCTGATCGCGGCCGGGTTCTTCGCGCCGACGGTGTACTGGAACTGCGTGGTGTCGGCCTGGAGAAAGCTCCGCGCGCCTGCTTCCGACTGGGCATCGCGGTGCTCCCATAGTGGCAGGAAGAGTTGTTTGGGCTGATCGCCCACGCCTTCCATATAGGCGTTCGCATTCTGGATGACGAAGCCCTTCACCGCATCGGGGCGCTGGGTGAAAATGCGGAAACCAATCGCTGCTGCTGGGGAAGCCGTGCAGCAGGATGATCGTCGGCAGGCTGGGATCACCGGCTTCGCGGTAGAAAACCTTGCGGCCATTGACGGTGGCATAGTGATAGCTGGTCTGGGGCATTGAAATGGCTTTCCTGGTGGGGGCCACGCGGGTGGCAGCGGCATTGACGGGGGTTGGTGCGGTGAAGGCGGTCGCCAACACGATCGAGGCGATCGACACGGCATGGATGAGGGGCAGACGCCGGGACATGGTCGGGGCTCCTTGCGGAATTTCGGGGACGGGGTGGCGGGCGCTGCAGGGGATGGGCAGCGCCCGCCGGGTTGTGCTGTCGTCGGTAGCCGGGGTTCAGGCGGCCTTCCGGGCTTCAACGACGGGGAAGTCGATCTCGGTCTGGAAGACTTCGTTGAAGAAGTTGGTCCAGCTGTTGAGCGCGACATGCTGGACGATTTCGATCACCTGCGCGTCGGTGTAGCCAGCGAGCTTAACGGCCGCGAAATCGCTGTCGGTAATATGGCCGCGATCCTTGGCGACCTTGGCAGCAAAGCGGACGGCGGCGTCAGCCTTGGGGTCGTTCGACGCGCCATTGCGGTTGGCGGTGATCTCGGCATCGTCGAGCTTGGCGAGGTTGCGACCGAGATAGGTGTGTGCCGAAAGACAATAGCTGCAGCCATTCACTTCAGCGACGGCAAGCGCGATCCGCTCACGGGTTGCGGCAGGCAGCGTGCCCTTGCCGAGCGCGCCCGACAAGCTGAGATAACCTTCGAGTGCCTGGGGGCTGGTGGCGATGGCGCGAAACATGTTGGGAACGCTGCCGAGTTGCTTGGCAACAGCATCGAGCAGCGGGCGCGATGCTTCGGGGGCATCGGCAACGGAAGCGGGGGTAACGATACGGGTCATGGCTTGGGTCCTTGTGCAACTGGCCGTGCTGGCCGGTGACCCGTAACTAAGTGCTTCCGTTTTCAGAGAGCAGGCGCTATTTTTGAGACATTACCTTCCACAATATGGAATGTTCAATGGACCGGCTCGAAGCCATGCGCACCCTGATCGCCGCTGTAGACGGCGGCAGCCTGTCAGCGGCATCGCGCGCGCTGAACACGCCGTTGCCGACGGTGAGCCGGCGCGTTTCCGATCTGGAGGCGCATCTCGGGGCGCAATTGCTGGTGCGCACCAGCCGCAAGCTGATCCTGACCGAACAGGGCGAAGCCTTTGTCGCAGTCGCCCGGCGATTGCTCGACGACCTTGCCGATGCCGAACGCGCCGCGAGCGGCGAATATCGCGCGCCGCGCGGGGAACTGATCGTCACCGCCCCGATCATGTTCGGCAAGCTGCATGTCGCGCCGATCATCCATGATTTTCTGGCGGCCTATCCTGATGTGACCGTGAGGCTCGTTCTGTCCGACCAGGTGATCGATCTGGTCGAGGCGCATGTCGACGTCGCGGTGCGGATTGGCCGCCTGCCCGACAGCGATCTGATCGCGCTGACGGTCGGCACGGTTTGCTGGGTGATCTGCGCAAGTCCCGACTATCTTGCCCGCAACGGTCCGGCAGACACCCCCGAAGCACTAGCCGATCATCACTGCATCGCGTTCGAAGGGCTCCAGACCTATCGAAACTGGACGATCGGCAACGCCCCGAATGCCAGGACAATATCCATCTCACCACGCTTTTCAGTTAACACTGCCGACGCCGTGATCGACGCTGCCTCGGCGGGGCTCGGGATTGCACGGGTGATGTCCTATCAGGCGGCGGCGGCGATTTCGGACGGGCGAATCAGAACGATCCTCAGAGATTTTTCACCCGATCCGATCCCGGTCAGCCTCGTCCATCAACGCCAGCGCGTACAACCACTCAAGCGGCGGGCGTTTCTCGATTTCGTCGTCCCACGGTTGAAACTGGCGCTTGCTGGCGTCGAACAGATCGTCGGTGAGGTAGGTGATCAGCCGAAGAAAAATGCATGACCGCGCGTGCCTGGAATCGGTTCGATTAGTCTGAACCACGTCGTACCCCTGCGAAAGCAGAGGTCCAGAGTCGCCAAGGGCTGAACCTGATATCCTGGACTCCCGCGTTCGCGGGAGAACTATACTGTGAAAAGAAAACCAGCCTAAGCCGCCAGCAACCCCACCGCGCGCGCCAAATCCACCGACACCAACCTGCCCACCCCCTGCTCGATCATGGTCACGCCTCAAAATGCTTCACAAGACCTTGCCCAAAGTCGGTGCCGGGGGCAGATGCGTCTTCACATGCTCGATGAATGCACGCAGCTTGGGAAGCACTTGGCGGCGATCGGGATAATAGAGGAACACACCCGGCGTCTGGGGCGCGAACGCGGCCAGAACTTGCCGAAGTGCGCCTGCTTTAACAGGCGCGACGGCAACTGGCTCAGGAACCTGTGCAAGACCGACTCCGTCGATGGCGGCATCAAGCAACGTCGGAAAATCGCCAGCGATGAGTGGCCCCTGGACTAAGATTTCAAGCGGCTTGCCCTTGTCGGTCAGACGCCACGGGGATGATCCGCCTGCCGTGCGGCGCAGTCTGAGACACGCATGATTCCGCAGATCCTCCGGCGATAACGGTGTCCCACGGCGAGCGAGATATTCGGGACTACCCACAACCACCATCGGAAAGGGGGGCGTGAGTCGCAGCGCGGTCATGTCGTTGGCGATGAACTGGCCCATCCGCATACCAGCATCGAACCCTTGCGAAGCAATATCGACGAATTCCTCGCTTGCCGCAATCTCGAGCTCGATATCGGGATAGGCGGCAGCAAACGAGGCCAACACCGGTCGTATGATCAGGGGCACGACTGAGCGGGGAACTGCCAAACGCAACAGCCCGGTGGGACGTCCGCCGAGATCGCTTGCCGCAGCTGCTGCGGCCGCGAGCAGCTGATAGGCGGGCTCGGCCTGCACCAAAAATCGCTCGCCAGCTTCCGTCATCCCGACGCTTCGGGTCGTCCGCACAAAGAGTGCAACACCGAGCCGGAGTTCCAGGGCGCGCACGGCCTGGCCCGCCGCCGAGGGCGTAACGCCAAGTTCTGCCGCCGCGCGGCGAAAACTACGGTGGCGCGCGACCGCGAAAAACATCTCGATGCCGTCGAGTGCGCCGCGGCAGACAGTGAAGTTTTTCTTCATGACCAATGCACATTATCGCAGATAGTCTGCCATTGAAACTGGAAGCTAATGAGGGCTCCTCAAAAGGAGCTGCCCGATGATTACCCCCGCCAAACCTCGCATCCTGGTGACCGGCGCAACCGGCAAAACCGGCGGGGCGGTCGTCGCCGAATTGCGCCGCCAGGGCTGGCCGGTGCGAGCAGTGGTGAGGCGGCGTGACGAGCGGAGCGCCCTGCTCAATGCAATGGGCGCCGAGACGGTAGTCGCGGACTATTTCGACACCGAGCAATTGCGTCATGCGATGGAGGGCACACGCCGTGCCTATTACCTGCCCATCATGGATCCCTTCATGATCCAGGGAGCGAACGCCTTCGCGCTCGCCGCCAGGGAGGCGAAGCTCGAGCAAATCGTCCAGATGAGCCAGTGGCTCTCAAGCGCGCGCCATCCTTCCATGCTGACCCGCCAGCTCTGGCTCGTCGATCGTCTCTTCGCTGATATCCCGGGCGTGGCGCATACCATCCTCAATCCGGGAATGTTCGCCGACAACTTCCTGCGCTTCATCGATTTCGCGACCTTACTGCTGATCTATCCGCACCTAACGAAAGATAGCCGCAGTGCCCCTGTCTCCAACGAGGATATCGCCAGGGTGGCGGTCGCCGTCCTCGCTGATCCAGCGCGTCATGCCGGTCGATCCTATCGACCGACCGGGCCCAAACTGCTCTCTGGGAAGGAAATGGCCCAAGCGATCAGCCGCGCCATTGGCAAGCCGGTATTGCCGATCGGCATTCCGTTATGGATGTTCTTCAAGACGGCTAGGATGCAGGGGGTCGACCCTTACGAGATCAGCGGCTTTCGCTACTATCTGCAAGACCATTGGCGCGGCGCATTCTCGGCGGGCGGCGGCGTGACGGACGTCGTGCACGAACTGACCGGATCACCGGCCGAGGATTTTGAAACGACCGCCCGTCGCTACGCCGCGAAGTCCTTTGCCCAGCCCACGCTCGCCAACCGCTTGAAGGCGATCTGGAATTTCAGCCGAACACCGCTCCACCCGGGCTGGAATCTCGACCGCTTCGATCGCAGCCGCGGTTTCCCGGTACCGTTTGCGCCAAGTCTGGCTGTCGATGACGAAGGTTGGCAAGCAAGCCACTTGCCTGCGGCAGAGCAGCCATCGGTCATGCGCCTTGCTGCCGGAGCGCACATGTCATGACGGCGCAGCTGTTCCTTGCCTATGTCGGGGTGATTGCGGCGCTCGTCATTGGGATCGCGAGGCGATATTTGCCTCGCAACGCTGCGACAGTGATCACGTTCGGGCTGCCGCTTTGGCTTGGCTATGTCTTGGCACTGTCGTGGTTCGAAGTGCTCAGGCCGGTTCCAGGCCGTCCGCCCGGCATCCTGCTCATCTTTGCGCCTATCATCCTTTTCATTGCGGTTGTGGTGGTCCGCTCACGCTGGGGGCGTATCGCTGCGCTGGCGATCCCCGTCGCCTTGCTGCATGGCCTGCAGATATTCCGGATCGGCGTTGAGCTCTTTCTGCATCAGTTCTGGGCGATCGGTCTAGCGCCTCGGATGCTCACCTATGAGGGCGCAAACGTAGACATCCTGATCGCCCTCAGCGCGCCGCTATTCGCCTATTTCACAACCCGGGGCGGTATGGGTTTTCGCGTCGCGCTGGTCTGGAACCTGGCTGGGCTTCTGGCGCTGGTGAACGTCATCGTCCGCTCGGTCCTGACCGCGCCCGGGCCGCTCAACATCTTGGCGAGCGATGTGCCCAACACCTTCGTATCGACCTTTCCATACAGCCTTTTGCCCGGCTTCTTCCCGCCGCTCGCGATCACGCTGCATATCTTGTCCATCAAGGCGATCCGCGTGGCGCTGGAGCGCGAGCAAGACTCCCAGCCGTCAAGAAGCGCCCGATAGAAACAGACAGAGTCTTTGACTGGGTGCTCCCTCACGCCGCCAACAACCCCACAGCGCCGCCCAAATCCACCGACACCAGCCGGCTCACCCCCTGCTCGATCATCGTCACGCCGAACAGGCGGTGCATGCGGCTCATCGTGACCGCGTTGTGGGTGACGATCAGATAGCGGGTGCGGGTTTCCTGGGTCATGCGGTCGAGCAGATCGCAGAATCGTTCGATGTTCGCGTCGTCCAGCGGCGCATCGACTTCGTCGAGGACGCAGATCGGGGCGGGGTTGGTGAGGAACAGGCCAAAGATCAGCGCGACTGCGGTGAGCGCCTGTTCGCCGCCCGACAGGAGCGTGAGCGATTGCAGTTTCTTGCCGGGGGGCTGGGCCATGATTTCCAGCCCGGCCTCGAGCGGATCATCCGAATCGATCAGTTCCAGATGCGCGCTGCCGCCGTTGAACAGGGTGGTGAACAGCCGCCGAAAATGCCCATCCACCGCTTCGAACGCCGCGAGCAGCCGCTGGCGCCCTTCGCGGTTCAAGGTGCCGATCGAGCCGCGCAGCCGGTTGACGGCCTGGCCCAGCTCGTCACGCTCAGCGGCGTTGGTGGTGCTCGCGGCCTCCAGCTCGGCAAGCTCGGTTTCGGCGACAAGATTGACCGGGCCGATCCGCTCGCGCTCCACGCTCAGCCGCTCGTGGCGCTGCGATTCATCGGTGGGGGTGCGGATTTCATCGGCGCGGAAGCCAACCCGTTCGGGCAGCACCGGCGGCGGGCATTCGAAGCGCTCGCCCGAAAGGCGGCCCATCTCGACCCGGCGCAGTTCCTGGCTTTCCGCGCGCGCCGCCGCCCCGGCCCGGATTTCGCGGGCTTGCGAGAGCGCCTCGGCGGCCTGGCGGGCGGCTTCCTCGATCTGGCGCATCGCCGCCTCACCCGCGCGCTCGGCAGCCTGCGCAGCTTCGGCCTCGGCACGCGCCTCGGCATGGCTTGCCTCAAGCTCGGCAATCTTGCGGTCGAGGATGGCGGGGCGCGCGGCGAGGATCGCGGCTTCCTCGCCCAGTTTCTCCTCGCGCTTGGCCATATCGGCAATGCGGCGCGCGGCCTCGCCTGCGCGGGCACGCCAGTTGCGGGCATCGGCCTGGCCGGTGGCAAGCCGCTCCCGGTCAGCGGCGAGATCGCGGTCGAACGCGGCACGGTCAGCGCGGGCCTGCGCCACGGCGGTGCGGCGGGCATCGGCCTCATGCTGGAGCGTGGTCACTTGGTCGCGGGTGTCACTGCCATCGGGAAGCGTGGTGATATGGGCGCGGGCGCGGGTGACTTCGGCGGTCGCTTCGTCGACCTCGGCGGTGATGCGCTGGCGCCGGGTGGCGAGATCGGCGGCCTGCGCCTCGATGCGCTCGATCGCGGCGGTGGTGCGGTCCTCGGCGCGGGCGGCGTCGCGGGCGCTGGCTTCCGCCGTTTCGAGCAGGCGGCGGGCATCGGTGGCGGCGCGGCGGGCGTCCGCAATGCTCTGGTCGATCCGGGCGAGCTCGGCATCGGCTTGCTCGACCGCGCGAACGGCCGCGGGGCGCGATGCTTCGAGCGCGCGCAGGCGGTTCATCCGTTCGAGCCGTTCAGCCGCCGCCGCGCCACCCGATTTGGCGATATAGCCATCCCAACGACGCAGCACCCCCGCAATCGTGACGAGCCGCTGGCCGACCGCGAGCGGATGGCCGGGGTCACTTTCCGCCACCAGCACCTGGGCGAGGCGCCGGGCGAGCGCGGGGGGTGCGGCGACGTGGCGGGAGAGCGGGACGGTGCCAGTGGGCGCGCCGGGGTCGGCGGGTTGCGGGTCAGCGCCGCCCCAGAAATGTTCGGCTGCGGGATCAAGTCCGGCTTCCAGATCATCGCCCAGCGCAGCGGCGAGCGCGCGTTCATAGCCGGGATCGGGGCGGAGCTGATCGAGGACGCGGTCCTTGCCCGTGCTGCGGGTGGCCTTGGCGAGTGCGGCGCTTTCGCTGTCGATCGCGGCGAGCTCGGCGTGCGCGGTGGCGCGGGCGGATTGGGCACGGTCCCGGGTGTCGATCGCGGCGCGTTCGGTCGCATCGGCCTGGGCAAGCGCGGCGCGGGCGGTTTCGGCGTGGCGGAGCGCCTGGGTGCGGGCATCGGCGGCGGCGGTGCGCTGGGCGAGCAGCGGCGCGGTATCGCCGAGCGCGCGGGCTTCGGCGGCAGCGCGGTCGGCATCACGGGTCGCGCGATCGAGCCGGGTGGCGGCAGCGGCAAGCGCGGCTTGAGCAACGCGCGCTTCGGCCGCTTCGCTGGCTTGCGCGGCGAGCGCCTGGGCGAGGGCGACCTCTGCATCGCGCGCGACGCGTTCGGCATCGGCAAGCGCGGCGTCGAGCGCAGGCTGGCGCGCGGCGGCATCGGCAATGCGCGCTTCGATCAGCTTCGCCTCCTCGGCGATCCGGGCGAGCGCCTCTGCCGCGTCGTGCGCGAGCGCGCCTTCGCGCTCCCGATCGGTCACTATCCGCGCCTGCGCCTCGGCCAGATCGGCGATGCGGCGATCGACGGTGGTACGTTCGGTACGCAAGGTGGCGAGTTGGTGCCCCGCCTCACTCGCCCGGTCGCGCGCGGCGAGCGAGGCAGCGCGGGCAGCAGCGAGGGTTTCGGTGGCCTGCGCCTGATGGGCAGCGGCAGCGCGCTGGGCTTCGGCGGCGTCGGCGACGCGCGCTTCGGCGGTGGTGGCTTCGGCGCGTGCGTCATCGGCGGCGGCAGCGGCATCGCGCCAGCGGGCAAAGATCATCCGCGCTTCGGCGACCCGAATCTGATCGGAAAGCGCGCGGTAGCGTTCGGCCTGCTTTGCCTGGCGGCGGAGTGCTGCGGCGCGGGCTTCCTGCTCGCCGATCAGCTCGTCGAGCTTGGCGAGGTTGGCCTCGGTCGCGCGGAGTTTCTGTTCGGCATCGCGGCGGCGCACATGCAGCCCGGCGATCCCGGCGGCTTCCTCCAGCATCGCGCGGCGCTCGGCCGGGCGTGCAGCAATGACGGCGCTGATCCTTCCCTGGCTGACAAGCGCAGGCGAATGCGCGCCGGTGGCGGCATCAGCGAACAGCAGCGACACATCCTTGGCGCGCACATCGCGGCCGTTGATGCGATAGGCAGAACCCGCGCCGCGTTCGATTCGGCGGACGATTTCGGTCTCGTCGCTTTCATCGCCCCCTGCTCCCCCGGAAGCGCCATCGAGCAGGATCGATACTTCGGCAAAGTCGCGCTGCGGGCGAGTGGCGGTGCCGGCGAAGATCACGTCTTCCATGCCGGCACCGCGCATCGACTTCGCGCTGTTTTCGCCCATCGTCCAGCGTAGCGCCTCAAGCAGGTTCGATTTGCCGCACCCATTGGGGCCGACAATGCCGGTCAGCCCGGGTTCAATCCGCAAATCAGCGGGATCGACAAAGCTTTTGAACCCGGTCAGCCGAAGCCGCTTGATCTGCACGCTGCTAAATGCCCCCTATCAGGCCCCAGCGGCCTTGAGCACCTTTTCCAGACCGGGCCAGTCAAGCACGCCTTCGGCCACCTTGCCATTGACGATGAAGGTCGGGGTGCCGGAAATCTTGTACTGGGTGTCGGCCGCCTGCAGGTTGATCGCGACGCGCTCGACCGCCGATTTATCAGCCAGGCAGGCACGCGCCTTGGCCTCTGGCAGGCCGCGCTGCTTGACGAATTCCAAATACCCAAGCGTTTCTACCCAAAAGGTCGCGGCCTGGAGCGGCTCCATGGCCTGCACCCTGGCAACCACTTCTTCCGGAAGATTGGCAAGCGGCGCGAGCAGGCGCTGTTGTTCGAGCATCATCTGATCGAGCATCGGGAACAGCGCAGCATCATCAACACAGTGGCCCAGCAGCAGCGGGCCCAGATCATACGCATGAAGCGGGAAATCGCGGAACTCATACGAAACCTTGCCCGCTGCGATCGGTCCGGCCTTGAACAGCGGCAGGCCATTGCGATCAAAATTGGCGCAGGTCGGGCAAGTGCGCGATCCATATTCGATCACCTTGATCGGCGCATCGGGATTGCCCATCCGAAAGCCGCCGTCCGGCGTGCGCGAGACGACATCAACCCAGGCCTTGCCCGCCGGCGCGGGCACCGCTGCCACCGACGCCGAAGGCGCTGACACAGTGCCATCGGCACTTTTATTGCAGCCCGCAAGAGCAAGCGCGGGCAGTACGGCAAGCATCAGACCCAGCTTCATCACATGATACTCCTTGATCGATTTGCCCCAACGGGGCCGGTTGGCAGCGGACGGGGAAATCAGCGGGCACCCTTGGCGCGCAGCAGGGGCTCCACCTTTTCCCACACAAATTCATCGGTCGGCACGCCATTGATCACGATTGACGGCGTGCCCTTGATCACCTTGCGCGCTGCTTCGCCATTGGCAAGCATTTTGGGAAGGATAGTCTTGTCCGCAAAACAGGCATTGATCCGGGTATCGGCCAACCCGCGCCCGCGCATCAGATCGATCAAGCCACTCGCCTGCGCGGCGGCGCGTACCTGTTCGAGCGGCGTATCGAGCGCGAACCGCTTTGCATCGCGCTCCATGAAGCCAATGCCGATCGGCAGCCATTCGCCCTGGCGCGCAAAAATCTCCTCCGCGCCGCCCACAAAACCCCGTCCCCCGGCACAGCGCACCAGCAAGGTCGCGCCCAGATCAAGCAAATCGCGCGCGATCGGGCGATACTCGATTGAGGTCGATCCCGATTTGATCAGCTGTCCTTTCAGCACCGCTGCCGATTCAACCGAAAAGGCAGCACAGTGGCTGCAGGTGAAGCTCAGATACTCAATCACCTTCACCCGGGCCTGCGGGTTGCCCAGGATCACGTTTCCGGCGGGCGCGGTGGTAACCGTCGTCGTCCAATCGCGAACGACTGGCGCGCTCGCAACGGCAGGCTTTTTGGCAGGCAGTGCTTGTGCCGCACCGGTAACACCAATGCCGAGGGCGCTCAGCGCCATCAATACACGCGTCATTCCACAGGCTCCGATGGTTCGATGATCGGCGGGCCGCGCGTGGCTGCCACGCCTGCCGCAAGCGCTTCAAGCACGGCCTTGAACTCGGGATCGGCAATAGCGCGCAGACTATCGCCCAGTTCGACCGGCACCGCGCGGATCGATGGCGGTGCCTTGCGCACCGGCGGCGCGGGCACGTCACCCTGGTGAATCGCGACCTTTGCAATCGCTGCATAGCCAAAGAAGCGGTTTACCCGTTCGATAATCTCGGGCGTGATATGCTGGATCATCGGGCCATGCGCGCCGCGCACCACCAGGGTCAGCGTGCCCTCGGCCCGTTTGCCATGGGGGAACTTGATCGATTCGGGCGCGGATACCGCCGCGTAGCGCGGGCCGACAATTTCCGCCCAGCGGCTGACGACAGCGCTTTGGACAAAGCCAAACCGCCGAAAAGCAGCCCCGCCGACATCGGGCAACAGATCAGCCACTGCCCGCGCCGGCCCGCCGCGATTCGGGGTGTCCTTGGCGGCAACCGCTGGCTTTGCCTTGCGGGGTGCGGGCTTTGGCCGGGGATCGCGAAGGTCGCTGTTGCTCATGATCGTTCCCATGCCATAGCGATGCCGTGGACGCCAAGCTCTCCGATCATCAAAGCATCGCTGCCGCGTTGCTCGGCTGGTACGATGTTCATGCCCGCGATCTGCCCTGGCGTAGCCGACCCGGCGAGACGGCCGATCCCTACCGGGTGTGGCTGTCCGAAATCATGTTGCAGCAGACGACGGTGGCGACGGTACGCCCGCGCTTTGCCGACTTTATCGCGCGCTGGCCAACGGTGGCGGCGATGGCAGCGGCGGAAGATGCCGATTTGATGAGCGCCTGGGCGGGGCTGGGTTATTATGCCCGCGCGCGCAATCTGCTGGCCTGCGCACGGGCGGTGGTGCGCGATCATGGCGGTGCGTTTCCGCACAGCGAAGAGGTATTGCGGACCTTGCCGGGGGTCGGCGACTATACCGCCGCCGCCATTGCCGCGATCGCATTCAGCAAGCGGGCGGTGGTGGTGGACGGCAATGTCGAACGCGTCGTCGCGCGGCTGTTCGCGATCGACACCCCCCTGCCCGCCGCCAAACCGCTGATCCGCGCCGCCGCCGACCTAATCACCCCCGACGATCGGGCCGGAGATTTCGCGCAGGCGATGATGGACCTGGGATCGAGCCTGTGTGGCCCGCGCGCGACGCAGTGCCTGTTATGCCCACTGCGTGCCCATTGTCGCGCCGCTGCTGCCGGTACGCCCGCGGCCTTTCCGGTGAAAGCGGGCAAAAAGGCCAAGCCCCACCGCCACGGCACCGTGTTCTGGCTGGAGCGCGATGGTCATGTGCTGCTGGTCCGCCGCCCGGACAAGGGATTGCTGGGCGGAATGCGGGCCTTGCCGACGGGACCATGGGCGGATGGACCATCGGGAATCGCGGGCGCGCCGTTGCCCGGCATCGACTGGCAGATCGCGCCTGATCGCATCACTCACGTCTTTACCCATTTCACCCTCGAACTGTCGCTTGCGAGCGGGCGCGCCGAGGGGCATGAAGCCCCGGCAGACGGCGAGTGGTGGGCGATCGAAGCGCTCGATTCGGCCGGTCTGCCAACGGTGTTCGCGAAGGCCGCCCAGGTGGCGCGACGAAAATGATGGAGATGAGCATGGCGACGACACCCCGGAACCTGGCGCTTGGCGTGGCCCTGCTCGCGCTCACCACGGGCGCAGCTTTTGCCGGGCAAGCCCAGCGCCAGCCATCGACCATCGTCGAGCGCGCGCCGCTGACGCAATCCAAAACGCTGGTCGACAGCTATCCCGCGACGGACAAGACGCCCGGCGTGGTCGCCACCGTTGGGCGCGGGGACAGCGCGCCGACCGTGCTGGCCGCGGGCACGATCGCCAGCGATGCCGGTGCCGCCAAGGCCGATGAAAATTCGCTGTGGCGCGTCTATTCGATGACCAAGCCGATCACCGCGATGGCGGCGATGATGCTGGTCGAACAGGGCAAGTTGAAGCTCGACCAGCCGATTTCGGATTTCATTCCCGCTTTCAAGAACATGACCGTGCTGGTCGATCCCATGAAGGACCTGACCGCGCGGCCCGCGACCACGCCGATCACGGTCCGCCATTTGATGACGCACACCGCCGGTCTTGGCTATACGATCATCACTCAAGGACCGCTGCTGAAGGAATATGAGCGCAACGGTATCACCCCGTTCAGCGCCAATGAATCGGTGGAGGCGCAGCTGCGGCTCGTTCGTCCCAAAAGCCTTGAGGAGTTCGCCAACCGTGTCGCGAAGCTGCCGCTGATCGCCGAGCCGGGCACCAAATGGAGCTATTCGATCGGGCTCGATGTGCTTGGCCGCGTCGTCGAAGTGGCGAGCGGGATGCCGTTCGAAACCTATCTCGACAAGCGCATCTTCAGGCCGCTGAAGATGAATTCGAGCTATTTTACCGTGCCCGGCAAGGATGCTGGTCGACTGGTGACGGGCTATACCTGGGTCGGCGCGAACCGCGTGCCGCTCGATCCCGGTGCGACATCGATCTTCCTCAAGCCACCCAGCTTTCCTTATGGCGGTGCCGGTCTGGTGATGTCAGCGCATGATTATGACCGGTTCCTGCACATGCTGCAAAATGGCGGATCGCTTGACGGCGTTCGGCTGATGAAGCCGGAAACGGTGGCGTTGGCGATGTCTAATCTGTTGCCTGCCGGCGTTACCTATGGCGGCGCGGTGGCGAACACGGGCGGTGCTACCGGGCCGATGCAGGGCTTTGGTGCGGGCGGTTCGGTGTATCTGGTCGATGTCCCCGGCGGGCCTTCCAAGGGCACTTATGGCTGGGGTGGTGCCGCGGGCACAATCGCCTGGGTCGATCCGGCGCGGAAATTGCGCGCGACGGTGATGGTCAATTACCTGCCCGGCGAGAAATGGCCGCTGCGGCGTGATTTCACCAAGGCGCTTTACGCCGATCTCGCCCAATAATGATCCCCGGCTTTACGGGCGGGCTGCTCGACCGCGCTGATCGGCTGCGCCACGATGCCGATGCGCTGGCAGCGGCGACGAGCGACTGGCGCGCGCGGGTGCTGAAGCTCGACAATTTCGAGCCAGAACTGACCGCCGAGGGCAAGCTGAGCTGGGGCAGTCTGGCCGATGTGCCCGATGATGCCGAGTTGATCCTGTTGGGACTCGATGGGGATCGTCCGCATTTTGCGGCGTTTACGCCGGGGATGCGCGCGCCCGGCGGGCGACCGATGCGGCTGTTTGCAATGCTCGATCGGTTCGCAAACGGCGAAGCGGCAACCTATGCTGCGGCGCGCAGCCTGCTCGACTGGCATAGCCGCCACCAGTTTTGCGCCAATTGCGGAACGCCGACGACGATGTTCCGCGCGGGCTGGGCACGCCAGTGCGAAAAGTGCAGCGCCGAACATTTCCCGCGCGTCGACCCCGTCGTCATCATGATTGCCGAACATCAGGGCCGCGCGCTGCTTGGTCGTCAGCCCGCCTGGCCCGCCGGGCGTTATTCGGCGCTGGCAGGCTTTCTGGAACCCGGCGAATCGATGGAAGAGGCAGTCGCGCGAGAGATTTTCGAGGAAGCGGGGGTGCGCGTATCGGACGTGCGCTATGTCGCCAGCCAGCCCTGGCCTTTCCCGTCATCGCTGATGATGGCCTGTGTCGCGACCGCCGAGGATGACGTGATCACGCTCGACACCAACGAGCTGGAAGACGCGATCTGGGTTGAGCGTTCGGTGGTGCAAGCCGTGCTGGCGGGTGAGCCGGGGCCGTTCCTGGCACCCCCACCCTATGCGATTGCGCACACGCTGCTGAGCGCTTGGGCGGCAAGCTAGGTCGTTAAGGCATCAACTTGAGCGGCGGCTTTCGCCCCAATCTTGGCCGTTCAGCCTCGCGAAGCGACGTCCCGGAACCAGACATCAACCTTTGGAAGACGATCGCAGAGATGGAGTGTATTGCACAAGTAGATCACTGGCTGTAATGAGTGTCCATGTCGCTTTTCAAACGCTCCACCTTTGGCCGCTCGGCATGCTTTTCGCTAGCCGGAGTGATCGGGTTCCTAACGCCTTCAGCGGGTGCCGCTGAAGCGCATGATTACAGGCCATCCTTTCGTCCAGAAAATTTGAAAGGACCGCCAGCGGGGGAGTTCAACCAGGTGCTTGTTCTCGGCACCGGCCACCTATCGGGGCTTTCGGTAACACCCGCAACGCTATCGCCGCTTCTCGATCGCCTTGCGTCGTGGCGCCCGACAGCTATCGCCACGGAGGATCTCTCAGGCCTTCAATGCGACAGCCTGCGCCGATATCCATCGCGATACGCCGATACAGTGCAGACATATTGCCCCGACCCCGGTCCTGCTGGCCGGGCGACTGGCCTTGATGTGCCCGGTGCCAATGCCGAAGCTGAGCGGCTCCTTGCTGCCTGGCCGTCCGCTCCGTCGCCTGCGCAGCGTCGGCGCCTGGCGGCAATCTTCCTGGCGGCAGGAGAGCCCGGCTCGGCATTAGTGCAATGGCTAAGGCTTCCGCTGGGGGAGCGCCGCGCCGGAGACGGACTGAACGATGATCTGGTTGGCGCGCTCACCAAGGCCGAAAGTCGTCGCAACGAGACGAATCTTGTGTCGGCTGTGCTCGCGGCGCGGCTGGGATTGGAACGTCTTTGGAGCGTAGACGATCATTCTGCCGACACTCCCGATAGCTCGGATCCAGCGGAGCGGAAGGCTTCTGCCGACGCGATTGCCCGCGCCTGGGACAATCCGGCGACCCGTGCCCGACAGGCCGAGGGCGCACTACTGGAGAGAAATTTGGCGCAGCCTGAGGGCCTGCTGAACATGTACCGTGCGTATAATACTCCGGGCGCGCCCGCTCTGGCGTACCGATCAGACTTTGGAGCGGCTCTCGTCGAGGCGTCGCCACAACAGTTCGGACGGCAGTATGTGAGTTATTGGGAAACGCGCAACCTGCGCATGGTGGCGAATATCCGCGACGTGCTTGGCCGCCGCCCCGGCACGCGGCTGCTCGCAATCGTGGGCGCCGCACACAAAGGGTATTACGAAGCCTATCTCAACCAAATGCATGACGTGCGCTTGGTGGATGCCAACACCGTGCTCCGCTGATGCGGCCTGTGAAACGGCTGCTTTGAAACGCCGCCACCGCGAAAGCCGTTTGACCGTTTCCCACCTATCTATCGCCGTTCCCGCGCCATCGATCGATGCGCTTCGCCTGAAAAGCCGACCGTCAGGTTTCGGTGCGGAAAGCTGCCCGGCAGCAAGCGACCCAGTCCCAGCCCTTCAGCGCAGATGTTGCGCTTCCTGAAAGCCGCCGTTCGCCGATCAAATGCTTTTCAACGGCATTGGGGCAGATTGCCGACCAGCATCTTCCGGGAGCGAAGGTTTAATATCCGAACAGTCTTCCCTAGTAAGGGCGATAGCGGTTTACCTACTGCACGTCGGCGCTGCGACCACAACGATTGTCAGGGTTGCGGTGCGCACTGACTGCGGTCGCCAGCCGCGCAAGCCGCAACTGCCGCGCGCCACCTAGCCTGGTCTTCCTGAGCCTTGCGATTGATCTCGGCGATCTTGGCTTCACGGTCGGCCAGCGCCTTCTGGTAGGCACGCAGGTTTGCCGCCTGTTGAGCTGCGACCGCCTTCTTGCGCGCCTCAAAGGCCAGGATGTCGCGCTTGGCGGCAGCCGCCTGTTGGGCATTCAAGGTTGCAGCGGCAGCCGCCTCGGCTGCGGCCGCTGCCTTCGCGGCTGACGCTGGTTCGGATTCAGCAGCTGTCCGGTAAGATTCATCACGTTCGGCTGGTCGTGGAGCGGCGGACCGGGGGGATTGGGGATTGCTAGGTGCTGCTGCTCCCGATCCAGCCCTCTTGTAAACATAGGTGTTGGTCGTGCCTCGTTCGCGCAACGTTTGCTGTACTGGATCTAGCACAAGTTCGCATGCCTTTTGGGTCATTGTGAAATCGGACCGGCCGTTAACGACCTTGCGCTGGGTTGTATTACATTGGGCTGTGTAAACACACGCTTCCTTCATTCGCATGCTGACATATTTGTCTTGACCACGCACCCAACGACCGGGATTCTCGTCCATCGTCGCATAGCCACCAACGCCGTCGGTTCCGGTGCCTCTAATGGTTATCTTCGCTCCATCAGAACGGTCCCAACGGCCATTGAAATCATTAGGCTTGCAGGACTTCGCTTCCGGCTCAGCCGCGCCGCGCAGCCATCGGCCGGGAGCGCCTGATACGGCGTTGGAAGTGATTGCCGCGGCATCAATCTGAAAGCCCTTACCCGTCCATCGATAAGCCTGATTGGTTACAAAACGCAGTGATGACGTGCGCGTGTCTATCAACGCTGCACTTCGCGATGTACCGCTGTCTCGCATGTTGACGACCACAGGTATTAGGCATTGGTCCTTGCCAACGACAAACCCTCGACTGTCGGTGAACATTGGTGTGGGCACAATACCAAGCAAGTGTTTGTACTTAGGGTAAGTCGAAAAAACTCCACGCATAGCGATTTGGCCGCCGTCATGCTTCGGCATATTTGGGGCAGCAGTGAAAGATACCGCATGGCCGGTATTGGCAAGTTGCGGACCATCGGCGCGCCAGGTGCCTTGCAGAAGCGCGGTCGTACAGGTTGATCGTGTTGACGCCGCCGGTTTCAGTTCCACAGCCGCAGAAAAATGGATAGCCGTCTTATATTGGTTGTTTCCCATGCGATTCGCACTCCATGTGCAGTTTTCGATGGTGCCTGCCGGGCGCCCGGGGATTCCGGCCACTCTCAAAATATCGACCATCACCGCAGTCGCCGCGGGGCAGTCCGTCGACTTATGTGAGTATGAGCCGACGCCAAATCCAGCCAAGCGGTGGGCGTTGGCATTGCTGCTATCGTAGATAAGCTCGCCACCAAATTTTGATAGAAACTCGATGCCCACAACGACCTTTTTTCGTGCGTCGCCGGGATTCTCGGCGTCTTTGACTCTTACAGCCACCAAGCCTTCGCCACGATAGGCGGTATCGTTCTTGACTAAAGGGCGCGGATCGACACAGCGCTTCTCGGTCGGGTCGTGCGCTGCGGCAGTGCACTGGAGCTGCTCCGACATCAGCCGCCACCACGCCGGTGCCTCTGCGGTTTGCGCATTGGAGCGTGCGGTCAAGATCGGTACCGTCAGCAGGGCGAGTATGGCCAGCCCCGAGATCAGGCTCAGCACAAGCTGGTGTACGTTGGACAACTTAACCTCCCAAGCGCGGCTAATCTAATAAGTCGCGATCACCGTTTCGTATATGTAACGTCCGCGAATGCGGCAATCCCAATGCTAGTCAGGATTGGCTGATGCACCGCTGCTGCGGCTCGCC
Source organism: Sphingomonas sp. 28-62-11 (assembly GCF_002278865.1). NCBI lineage: Bacteria > Pseudomonadati > Pseudomonadota > Alphaproteobacteria > Sphingomonadales > Sphingomonadaceae > Sphingomonas > Sphingomonas sp. 28-62-11. The sequence continues at coordinate 64,230 of NZ_NCGB01000018.1, forward strand.
CGACGCCGTCCAAACAAGCAGTCTTCCTGTTAGGTTTCCCTCCCTTAGTCAGCCTCCAGGATTCGCCCGATGATCGAACGGCGCACGACATCGTCCGCACATAGGCGATAGATTGAGCTGCATCCGGTTTGGTGGAAGCCAAGATGGGGTGCCTTTGGAACCGGAGGTGATGATGCAACGATAGAAATTCAGCCGGGAGTGCAAGCTCGTGGCGGTGAAGTTGGTATTGTTTTGAACGGCCCAGTTACAGCCATTTCGGCTAGATAGTTGCGATGGCCGCTCCTGGTCCGCTACTCAGCACCAGTCGACAACCGCCACATCGGTTTGACAGCTTCAATTGCCTGCATAACACTCAGGCGAAACGATGCAGCTAGTCAAACGGGGAGGCATCATGGTATCGAAAACAAGGTCGGGCTTCTATGCTAGCAGCCTCGTGTTTGCCTGGCTGGTCGCATCTCTGGTCGTCTCGTTCATTCTAATAGCAGCGGTGAACCTGATAGCCGGTGCAATGGACCCCGCGCATCTGCGGGACACTTGGTGGGATATGGCTGGCTAGGAGGCCATCTGCCGGGCCAGCAACAACCTTAAGGGCGGCGCTCATGGTTGGCGTTCTTCCGGCCGTGGCGCTGGGCATTGCAGGCCTGGCTATCTCACGTGAATTGAATATTCTCTCGATAGGCGCCCTAGCGGCGCCAGTCTATGCACTGGCAACTGGCTGGGCGATCAATCGCCGCCGATACAGTGATTGATCTTTGATTGCGGGCCCGGCACATTGAATACAAGTATCGCAAAACTCTGGCAAGTTGATTGATAGGTTCACCGTGGGTCAATCACGTTGACGCGCTCCCGTTTTCTCCTCGACTCATAAGTAGAGTCCGGGGTTATCTGCACTGCTACCCAACCTTGGACCGCTCAGGTCTAGAGTTTTCCGCTCTGCCCGCAGGTCCGCCTCGAGCGTGGCAACTGCGCCAAGGATCGTCAAAGTAAGCTTGCCGGTCGGCGTCATCGTATCCACGCCCGCCTGTGCGAGGCAGTGGAAGCCGACGCCTCTCACCTTCAAGATTGGGAGCAATTTGTGTGTGGGTCCTTCCGTCGAACGCACGAAACGGTCGAGCCGGGATACGACAATGAAGTCGCCGATACGCCCGGTCATTGGGCGGTCAGTCACGGCAGACCGCCGAACTCAGAATTTTGTAGCCCTCTAGCCCTTCCGTGCCACGACGACTTTTCTCGATTGCCGCGGGCGACATGGTGATAAAGCCTATGTCGCCTTTTGGTCTACGAAACACGTAAAGGCAACTCGTTGTGCCGGAGGTCTTCCCGGTTTTCAGCGTGCGCTCTGGCGCGTCGGATTGCGCGATTTGCTTTAGCAGCTTGTTCCGAAGGGCGCGCTGTTCGTCCTGATCCAAGGATATCGGACCTTCCAGCAGTTCGTCTCCACTTGAACTTCGGGCAACATAAAAGATGACTTCGCGCGATGGCCGAGCGCCAGGCGGTGGCGGAGGACTGGTGCTAGCCGTGCTCACCGGGGACGATGGCGCCAGTTTTCGTTCCATTATACCGGCGCATTTGAGCTTAGTTTGATCTGCCAATTCCTTTCGTCGCGCCTTGTCGGCAATCGCCTCCGCCGTCGCACGCGCCGTGCAGCCGGGACAGGTGTCGGCAGCCGACAAGTTGAAATAGCTACCGCCCGGCCCGCCCCGCATTATCATTGCGGCCTCGATCAGATCGACCATCTCGCGCCAGCGCGCATCCCGCAGCGGCTTGGCGAGCGCCTGAGCTTCGCATTCGTCACGCGTTTCGGGTGGCGGAGCGAATGGCGACGCGATAGCCGCAAAGGTGACAGCAAGCGCAATTAAGCGAAAAGTCACGCCGATATCTCCCCCGCCAGCCAAAGAAGCGGCTGCAAACCGAGGCTATCGATGCCACAGTTTGGCGGCAAGTAATTTTCAATCAGCGCACCCGCATGGCACTCTCAAGGGCGGCCAGATGATTCCCTGAAGCGCGGCAACGAATGTCCGCTTATCTCAAACCATCGCTTCATAACCGCCATTCCGCAATCCACCAATACCGGCTGTTCGCACCAAGAGTCTCCGACCCGGTCCTGTTTAATCGAAGGTCGCCATATTTTGCCTGTCGTCAGCCTGAACTTGTTTCAGGGTCCAACGCGCCACCGCCGATCCCGTTGGTGTGGATCGGTGGATGCTGAAACAAGTTCAGCATGGCGGTAAAAAATGGCGGCGTGCGTTCCAACGGGCGGGCGCGGCTTTCGATATAACTGCATCGGCAGCCAAACCCCGCCTACCCTCGCGCGCGGGCCTGGCGGTAGGTGCCGAGCAGGCGCACCCATTTGGAGTGGAAGCCGAGTTCCTCAAGCGCTCGATCGAGCGCCGGATCGCCGGGCTTGCCGACGATATCGGCGTAGAATTCAGTGGCGGCAAAGCTGCCGCCGCGCTGGTAGCTCTCCAATTTCGTCATGTTGACGCCATTGGTCGCGAAGCCGCCGAGCGCCTTGTAGAGCGCGGCGGGCACGTTTTTCACTTCGAAGATCAGGGTCGTCATGAACGGCCCATCGCCCTCCACCGGCCGACCGCCACGCGTGAGCACCACGAACCGCGTCGTGTTGTGATCGGCATCGGCCAGATCTTCGGCGAGGAGGTTCAGGCCATAGATCGCGGCAGCACCCGGCGGCGCGAGCGCTGCAATCGCCGGATCTCCCCGTTCGGCCACCACCGCCGCTGCCCCTGCCGTATCGGGATAGGCAATCGGGGCAATCCCGCGGTCGCGAAGCCAGTGGCGGCACTGGCCGAGCGCTTGCGGATGGCTCATCGCCTCACGCACGTCATCGCGGGTGCCCGTGCCCATCAACGCGTGGCGAATCGGCAGAAAATGCTCGCCGGTGATCACCAGACCCGATTCGGGCAGCAGGAAATGCATGTCCGCCACCCGGCCGTGGAGCGAATTTTCGATGGGGATGATCGCGCAATCGGCGCGCCCATCCTGCACTGCCTCGATCGCATCGGCGAAATCAAAACAGGGCAGCGGCAGGCCATTCGGGAACGCCTGCACCGCGGCAACATGCGAATTTGCGCCGGGCGCGCCCTGAAAGGCAACGGCGCGATCGGGGTGTTCGGCAGCCTGGGCGGCCATGCGCGCCACGATCGGGCGCGCGGGTGCGGCAAAATTTTCCATCGCCGCCGCGCCTATCGACCGACACCCTAATCGGCAAGCGCGCTTGCGGTGCTGCACTTGCGAAACTAAAGGGAGCCGACTTTCACGAGAGGCGTTACCCCAAGATGGACATTCGGACCAATACGATTGCAGGCTGGATCCTGGCAGCGCTGTTTGTGGCGCTGGGCTTTGGTATGGTCGGCAATCTGCTGTTCAAGCCCGAACCCCTCGAAAAACCCGGCTATCCGATCGAAGGCGCTGTTGAGGCGACCGATGCTGGCGAGGCTGCCCCTGAAGTGCCGATCGAAGTGATGATGGCATCGGCCGACATGGCCAAGGGCGCCGAAGTCTTCAAGAAATGCGCGTCATGCCATAACGCGGTCGATGGTGGCGCAAATGGCATCGGCCCCGGCCTGTGGGGCATTATTGGCAAGCCGATCGCGCAGCATGCGGGCTTTGCCTATTCGGACGTGCTGAAGGCAAGGGGCGGCAATTGGGACTTTGCCACGATGAACGAGTGGCTCACCAACCCGCGCAAATTCGCATCGGGCACCAAGATGAGCTTTGCCGGCCTCGCCAAGCCGGAAGATCGCGCCAATGTGATCGTATGGCTGAATGCGCAGGGATCGAACCTGCCGCTCCCCGCCGCGCCCGAAGCTGCAGCCGCCGAAACGACGGCCACGCCCGACAATGCAGCCGACGCCGCTGCCGCGCCTGCGGACAACGCCGCGGTGCCAGCGGCGGAGTAAGAATTATTGTTGGACCCGGCCGTTATTCGGTCGGGTCCGGCGTTTCGCGGTAAAAATCGCGGACGACATCCCACGCTTCCTGCGCGGTTTCGACGAAGGTGAAGATTTTCAGGTCGCGCGCCGAGATGACGCCTTCTTCGACCAACGCCTCGAAATTGATCACGCGGTTCCAGAACGCTCGTCCGAACAGCAGCACGGGAATCGGCTTGATTTTGCCCGTCTGGATCAAGGTGAGCAGTTCGAACAACTCGTCGAACGTACCGAAGCCACCAGGAAACGCCGCCAAAGCGCGGGCGTGCAGCAGGAAATGCATCTTGCGCAGCGCGAAATAGTGGAACTGCAGGCTCAGCCCCGGCGTAACATAGGGATTGGGGGCCTGTTCGTGTGGCAGCACGATGTTGAGCCCGATCGATTCGGCACCCACATCCGCCGCGCCGCGATTGGCGGCTTCCATGATCGACGGGCCACCGCCCGAACAGACGACGAACTGGCGTTTGCCATGATCATCACGCGGGCATTCGCTGACCAGCCGGGCAAGATCGCGCGCGACATCATAATAATGCGACTTGGCGACCATGCTTTCGGCAAGCCTGCGCGCTTCGTCCGTGGTCGCCAGATCAAGCATCGCCTGCGCCTTAGCGGGTTCGGGAATGCGCGCCGATCCGTAAAACACGAAGGTCGAGCTGATGCCGGCTTCCTGGAATACCAGTTGAGGCTTCAGCAATTCGAGCTGGAACCGCACCGGGCGCAAATCCTCACGCAGCAGGAAATCCATGTCCTGGAAAGCCAGCTTATAGGCCGGATGCTCGGTCTGCGGGGTGGAAAGCTGGGCTTTGGCGGTTTCGGCGTCTTCGGCGGCGGGCGCAAAGACGCGGTCGGGCACTTTGGGATCGTTCATTAATTCGCCCTACTGCAAACTGATGCCGCCCGCAAAACCCCGAATAAAAACCGCGCCATATTGACAGTCCAGCCGACCTCGCGCAGGGCGGTAAGTGGGCCACGCGGTCCCAACGCCGCGCGTGCTCTCTGTGAGGAGAGACTGACATGACTGACGTTACTGCGCTCGACGCCACCACTGCGCCTGCGCCTCAAAAACCCACCACGAAACCTGCCCGCCCGTTTTTCTCATCGGGCCCGTGCGCCAAGCCGCCGGGCTGGGATGCCGCAAAACTCGCGACCGAATCGCTCGGGCGCTCGCACCGCTCGAAGATCGGCAAGGCGCGGCTGCAGCATGCGATCGACCTGACCCGCAAGATTCTGGGCGTGCCCGATACGCACCGTATCGGCATCGTCCCGGCATCCGACACTGGCGCCTATGAAATGGCGATGTGGACGATGCTGGGCGCACGCCCCGTCACCGCCATTGCCTGGGAAAGCTTTGGCGAAGGCTGGGTGACCGATGCCGCCAAGCAGCTGAAACTCGATCCGACGATCCTCAAGGCCGATTACGGCCAGCTGCCTGATCTCGATACGGTCGATTGGTCGCATGACGTGCTGTTCACCTGGAACGGCACGACCAGCGGCGTCCGCGTGCCGAATGCCGACTGGGTAAGCGACACCCGCGAAGGCCTGAGCTTCAACGACGCGACCTCCGCCGTGTTCGCCTATGACATGCCGTGGGACAAGCTCGATGTGACGACCTTTTCCTGGCAAAAAGTGCTGGGCGGCGAAGGCGCACACGGCATCCTGATCCTCGGCCCGCGCGCGGTCGAGCGGCTGACGAGCTACACGCCGGCCTGGCCGCTGCCCAAGATTTTCCGGCTGGTGTCGAAGGGCGCGCTCGCCGAGGGCGTGTTCAAGGGCGAAACAATCAACACCCCGTCAATGCTCGCGGTGGAAGACGTGATCTTCGCGCTTGAATGGGCGGAATCGCTCGGCGGGCTGAACGGCTTGATCGCCCGGTCGGATGCCAATGCCGCCGCACTCGACAAGATTGTCGAAGAACGCGACTGGCTCGGCCATCTCGCCGCTGATCCGGCAACGCGGTCGAAGACCAGCGTCTGCCTGACGGTCGAGGGCGCCGACGAAGCCTTCATCAAGAAGATGGCCGGGGCCCTGGAGAAGGAAGGCGCGGCGTTCGACGTGGCCGGCTACCGCGATGCCCCGCCGGGCCTGCGTATCTGGTGCGGCGCAACCGTCGACACCGCCGATATCGTGGCGCTCGGACCGTGGCTCGACTGGGCCTATGCGACGGCGAAGGCTGGCTGAACACAACCTCCTCGTCACCCCGGGCTTGACCCGGGGTCCCGCTTTTCTCTCCACCGCCCGCGTAGAAGCGGGACCCCGGATCAAGCCCGGGGTGACGGTGAATTCAAGGATATACAAATGCCTAAAGTCCTCATTTCCGACAAAATGGACCCCAATGCCGCTGCCATCTTCCGCGCCCGCGGCGTGGAGGTCGATGAAATCACCGGCAAGACACCCGAAGAGTTGATGGCGATCATCGGCGAGTACGACGGCCTCGCGATCCGCAGCTCAACCAAGGTGACCAAAGCGATCCTGGAGCACGCCACCAATTTGAAGGTGATCGGCCGGGCCGGGATCGGTGTCGACAATGTCGATATCCCGGCCGCATCGGCCAAGGGCGTTGTCGTCATGAACACGCCGTTCGGTAACTCGATCACCACCGCCGAGCACGCCATCGCCCTGATGTTCGCGCTTGCCCGGCAATTGCCCGAGGCGGATGCCAGCACCCAGGCCGGCAAGTGGGAAAAGAACCGCTTCATGGGTGTGGAACTGACCAGCAAGACGTTGGGGCTGATCGGTGCGGGCAATATCGGTTCGATCGTCGCCGACCGCGCGCTTGGCCTCAAGATGAAGGTTATCGCTTATGATCCCTTCCTGACGCCTGAACGCGCGCTGGAAATGGGCGTGGAGAAGGTAACGCTCGACGATCTGCTCGCGCGCGCCGATTTCATCACGCTCCACACGCCGCTGACCGATCAGACCCGCAACATTCTGTCAGCGGAAAACCTCGCCAAGACCAAGAAGGGCGTGCGGATCATCAACTGCGCGCGCGGCGGGCTGATCGACGAGGCAGCGCTGAAGGCGGGGCTTGATTCGGGTCATATCGGCGGCGCCGCGCTCGACGTGTTCCAGACCGAACCAGCGACCGAATCGCCGCTGTTCGGCACCCCTGGCTTCGTCTCCACCCCGCATCTGGGCGCATCGACGACCGAAGCGCAGGTCAACGTTGCGCTCCAGGTCGCCGAGCAGATGGCCGATTTCCTGGTCACCGGCGGCATTACGAACGCGCTGAACGTCCCGTCGCTGTCGGCGGAGGAAGCGCCGAAGCTGAAGCCCTATATGGCGCTCGCCGAAAAGCTCGGTTCGCTCGTCGGGCAGCTCGCGCACGGGGCGCTCTCCGGCATCTCGGTCGAGGTTGAGGGCGCCGCCGCACAGCTCAACCAGAAGCCGATCACCAGCGCGGTGCTGGCTGGCATGATGCGGGTGCATTCGGATATCGTGAACATGGTCAACGCGCCGTTCCTGGCGAAGGAACGCGGGATCGACGTGCGCGAAATCCGGCATGACCGTGAGGGCGATTACCACACGCTGGTGCGCGTGACGGTGAAGACCGATGCGGGTGACAAATCGGTCGCGGGGACACTGTTCGGGGATGCAGCACCACGCCTGGTCGAATTGTTCGGAATCAAGGTCGAGGCCGATCTGGCGGGCTATATGCTGTATGTGGTGAACGAGGATGCGCCGGGGTTTATCGGTCGCCTTGGCACGACGCTGGGCGAATCGGGCGTCAACATCGGCACCTTCCACCTTGGTCGCCGTTCGGCGGGCGGCGAGGCGATCGTGCTGCTGTCGGTCGACGAACCCGTCACCCCCGCGCTCATCACCAACGTCCGCGCGCTACCCGGCGTGAAGACGGTGATGGCACTCGCGTTCTGAGCTGGCTAAAGCGCGGGAATGTCCTCTACTTCGCTCCTCCCCGAAGGCTTTCACGATCGCCTGCCCCCATATGCCGATGTCGCCGCGCGACTGGAGGCACGCATCTTGGGGGCAGCGTTCGCGCATGGCTATGAACGTGTCGATCCGCCGCTGGCCGAGTTTGAGGCGGGACTAGCGAGCCGATTGAAGGCAACGCGCGCGCGCGATGCGGTGCGCTTTGTCGATCCGGTATCGCAGCGCACCTTGGCAATCCGGCCCGATATCACGGCACAGGTCGGGCGGATCGTGGCGACGCGGATGGCGCACCACCCGCGCCCGGTGCGGTTGAGCTATGCCGGGCCGGTGCTGAAACTGCGCGCGTCTGAACTCGATCCCGAGCGCGAGGCGCGCCAGATCGGTTGCGAGCTGATCGGGCTCGACAGTGTCGCCGCCGCGCAGGAGATCGCCAGCCTTGCGGTCGAGGCGCTGACGGCGGCTGGCGTGGAGAACATTTCGATCGATTTCACCCTGCCCGATCTTGTCGATATTCTCGCTGCCGGGCCTTTCCCGGTGTCCGCTGACCAGATCGAGGCGCTGAAGGACCGGCTCGATGCCAAGGATGCAGGCGCGGTTGCTGCGCTCGCCCCTCCCTATCTCCCGCTGATCGAAGCGGCGGGGCCGTTCGAGGCCGCGCATGACCGGCTCTGTGCTTTCGATGCGGGCGGCGCGCTTACCTCACGCCTCGACGGGCTATGGGCGATTGCGCAGAGCCTGAAGGGAAAGGTGGCGCTGACGCTCGACCCCACCGAACGCCACGGCTTCGAATATCAGAGCTGGATCGGCTTTTCGATCTTTGCAGGCGGCGTGCGCGGCGAAATCGGACGGGGTGGCAGCTACACGGTGATGCACGAAAGCGGCGCTGAGGAGCCCGCGATCGGGTTCTCGCTCTATGCCGACGCGATCGTCGACAGCGGCCTCGCCCCGATCGAACGGCGGCGCCTGTTCGTGCCGCTGGGTACCGATCGGGCGCTGGCAACGGGGATGCGGGGTGAGGGCTGGGTGACGGTGGCGGCGCTTGACGCGCGCGACACGCCCGAGGCGCAGCTGTGCACCCATGTGCTGATGGACGGCGCGCCACGAGCACTGCAGACGTAAAAAATGACCGTGCGACCGGCCCGGATCGGGTGGTCGCACGGCATTTTTTGCAAGGTCGATCGGGCACCGCAACGCGGCGTCAGCCGCCGGTCGTCCCGTCGCCCTGCGCTGCCTTCAAGGTCTGCGCGGCGAGCAGCTGGAGCGCTGCGAATGCATCCGCGGCGGGGATGACCTCATAATTGGCAAGACCCGTCTGGTTCGGCGGATAGGGAATGAACAGCGTCTGGCTACCCTGCTGCAACTTCAAGGCGCTGAACTTCAGCGCTGCCGATTGCACCACCCGGGCGGTGAAATCACCGTCCAGAAGCGCGGCCTTGGCGATCGCCGCTTGCAAGCCATCCTTCGCCGGACCTTCATGAAGCGCAATCGGATTACCGTGATCATTGAGCTCGACCTCCGCCAACGGTCGACCGCCGCCAATAATCAATTGGCGCCAGCGCGTGACTTGAGCGGCATCGCCCGGTGCACCCTTTGCAACCTTGTCCAGCGACAGATAATCGACCTGATAGGGCGTATCCAGCGTGAGCGCTGAACCATCGGCAAAGCCTGTCGCCGACAGCCGCGCGAGATCAGCGCTCCATTGTTGCGCGTATAGTTTTTCCAGCGTGTCGGTGGGACCGCCCGAAGTGAAAGAAATCGTCATTCTGCGGCTCCTTACTGCTTTTTGGTGAAATAGGTGGCGGTCCACGTGCCGCCGCCCTGATAACTTGCGGGATACGCGGCGTAGGCGATGGTCGTAGACCCGTACCAGGGATCCTGGATGTCAATCTTGTTGCCGACGGTGTTGTAGCCGGTGATCATCATGAAATGCGCGCCACCGCCGGTCCACGCCACCCGGGTACCCACCGGTTGCCCGTTATCCACCCGGCCCTGCAGCACGGTGAAGGTGGCCGTGCCGCCAACCATGCTGTCGAGCGATTTGGCCGCCTGCAACGCCTTGTCGAGGAAACCATATTGGTTGCACCCACTCGGATTGGAGCAGCAGGTCGACTTGTTTTGACAGGTGTTGGCGATGCCGCACTGGGTATAGCTGCCGGTACCCCAATAATAATCCCCAACGGATGCAGCATTGGCCGCCCAGCACCAGTTGGATTGTGACTGGTGCTGCATCGTGAAGCTCAGCTTTTTCGAGTTCTGCAGCAAACCCGTACCGGCACCATGCTGCGTCCCGGAAAGCGCGCTGAAGCCGCCGGCATTGATGGCATTCGAAATTGCCGCCAGGTTTCCGCGATCACCATTCGGGTCACCTGATCCAAAATATACATGACAGTAATTGAACACATAGCTCACATGATTTTGAGGCATGACTATTTCTCCCAAAAAATAGGAAATTATTCATCGATATTCATTGAAGTTTTTGCCGCGGAACTATGGTTTATAGTATCAATCGATTGATCAGTATCGTGATCTCATCCGATTTGGGCTGAATATATTTCATCTTATGCCATATTCGATCAAGATGCGCTTTGGGCATTCACCGATCCAGCGATATTCGACCTTTCGGGTAGGACAGCGAGACGATTCGAAGCGGCGATCAGGCCACGGGCTGCCGCCACGGGGACCAGGCGATCGACATCAGTCATACGGCTGCACGGCTTGACTTGCTTCGGTCGAGCGCTCTACCCGCGCAGCCAACCGAGCCATCGCGCTCCCCATTTCCCTCCCCTGGCCGAGTCCTGTCGAAGGGCCATGGGAGTCCCCCGGGCAGGGGAAGAGGTACATCCATGGCCAATGTAGCAGTAATCGGCGCCCAATGGGGCGATGAGGGCAAGGGCAAGATTGTCGATTGGCTCGCCGAGCGCGCCGATGTGGTCGTGCGGTTCCAGGGCGGGCACAATGCCGGGCACACGCTCGTCGTCGGCGACAAGGTCTACAAGCTGTCGCTGCTGCCCTCGGGCATCGTGCGTGGGACGCCGAGCGTCATCGGCAATGGCGTCGTGCTCGATCCTTGGGCGCTAAAGGCCGAAGTGGAGAAGCTGCGTGGACAGGGCGTCACGATTACCCCCGACACGCTGATGGTTGCCGATAACTGCGCGCTGATTCTGCCGTTCCACCGTGATCTCGATGCACTGCGTGAGGATGCCAGCGGCGACGGCAAGATCGGCACGACGCGGCGCGGCATTGGCCCGGCCTATGAAGACAAGGTCGGCCGGCGCGCGATTCGGGTGTGTGATCTGGCACATCTGGATGAGCTCAGCGCGCAGATGGACCGGCTGACCGCGCATCATGATGCTTTAAGGGCCGGGTTCGGCCAGCCGCCGATCGACCGCGACGCACTGATCGCTGAACTGCGCGACATTGCCGGTTTCGTGCTGCCCTTTGTCCAGCCGGTGTGGCGAATGCTGGGCGAGGCGCGGGCGAACGGCAAGCGCATCCTGTTCGAAGGCGCACAGGGCGTGCTGCTTGATGTCGATCACGGCACTTATCCCTTCGTCACCTCGTCCAACACTATTGCCGGGACGGCGGCGGGGGGCTCCGGCCTGGGGCCGAGCGCGGTCGGCTTCGTGCTGGGCATTGCCAAGGCCTATACGACGCGGGTGGGCAGCGGCCCCTTCCCTACTGAGCTTGCGGACGCAACGGGCGAGCGGCTGGGCGAGCGCGGCCATGAATTCGGCACCGTCACCGGCCGCAAGCGACGCTGCGGTTGGTTCGATGCGGTGCTGGTGCGGCAATCGGCTGCCGTGGGCGGCATCACCGGCATTGCCCTCACCAAAATCGACGTGCTCGATGGGTTCGATGAGGTGAAGATCTGCACCGGCTACCGGCTGAACGGCACCGAGCTCGATTATTTTCCGGCGCATTATGCCGATCAGGCAGCGGTCGAGCCGATCTACGAAACGCTGCCCGGCTGGCACGAATCGACTGCGGGCGCGCGCAGCTGGGCAGACCTTCCGGCAGCGGCGATCAAATACATCAAGCGCGTCGAGGAGCTGATCCGCTGCCCGGTCGCGCTCGTATCAACGAGCCCGGAGCGCGAGGACACGATCTTGGTGCGCGATCCGTTTGCGGATTGAACGGGCCACGACCTATCCCATGGCCGTCACCCCGGGCTCGACCCGGGGTCCCGCTTCTTTTCCAACCGCGCAAAAGCGGGACCCCGGATCAAGTCCGGGGTGACGGTAAGGTTATCATTGCGCGTCAGCCGCACTGTCCCCGGTGGCGCAGCTTGTGATCGGCGAGCACTAGCGCGACCATTGCTTCCACGACGGGGGCGCCTCGGATGCCGACGCACGGATCGTGGCGGCCTTTGGTCATGATTTCGGTGGCGTTGCCGTCGCGGTCGATCGTCTCGACCGGCGTCAGGATTGAGCTGGTGGGTTTGAAGGCAACGCGAACGAGCACCGGCTGACCGGTCGAAATGCCACCTGCAATGCCGCCTGCGTGGTTGGCGAGGAATTCCGGCCCATCTGAACCGGGCCGCATGGCATCGGCATTAGCCTCTCCGCGCAAGGCAGCTGCGCCGAAGCCGTCACCGATTTCGACGCCCTTCACGGCGTTGATGCTCATGCAGGCGCTCGCGAGGTCCGCGTCGAGCTTGGCGTAGAGCGGCGCGCCCCAGCCGGCGGGCACGCCGGTCGCTTCGCACGCGATGACTGCACCGAGCGACGATCCGGCCTTGCGCGCGCCATCCACCAAAACTTCCCAGCGCGCGGCGGCGGTGGCGTCAGGACAGAAAAACGGGTTACGGTCGATTTCGGCCGCATCGAAATTGGCGGGGTCGATCGCGTCGCCCCCGATCGCCTCAACCCAGGCGGTGATCCGCACTTCGGGGATCACCAGCCGCGCGACCGCCCCAGCCGCTACCCGCGACGCCGTCTCTCGCGCGGAAGATCGCCCCCCGCCGCGATAATCGCGAAAGCCATATTTGGCGTCGTAAGCATAATCGGCATGGCCGGGGCGATAGGCCTTGGCGACCTCCGAATAATCCTTCGATCGCTGGTCGACATTATCGATCATCAGAGCAATCGGCGTGCCCGTCGTCCGCCCCTCGAACACGCCGGAGAGGATGCGCACGACATCCGGCTCCTGCCGCTGCGTGGTAAAGCGTGACGTGCCCGGACGACGTTTGTCGAGAAACGGCTGGATATCGGCTTCGGACAGCGCGAGCCCCGGCGGGCAGCCATCCACGACCGCGCCGATCGCCGGACCGTGCGATTCCCCCCAGGTGGTGAAGCGAAACAGATGACCGAAGCTGTTGTGGCTCATAAATTTATTATACGCCGAGGCGACGGTGCAGCGCCAAATAAAGGTTGTTGATCAGCATCGCAGCGACAATTGGGCTAACAAGGCCTAACCAGATGCGCGTTACGCTGTCAGGCAACAAAAATGCTAGCCATATCGTCAGTAGCGAGATTGCCATGAAACCCCAAATTCTGAACCCTTCGATTGCTGCCTGAGCCCAGCTCTTCAGCCGAAACCATTCTACTGCAACAAATACTAGGGCCATAACAGCCGCGCCGAGTTGACCCCAACCAAGATCGATTGCGCTCATGCCAGCGTAATGTCCGGCGCGTCCTCCGCCTTCATGCCGATCACGTTATAGCCCGCATCGACATGGTGCGTTTCGCCCGTAACCCCGCTCGACAGATCGCTGAGCAGGTACAAGCCCGCCCCGCCGACATCCTCGATCGTCACGTTGCGCTTCAGCGGTGAATTATACTCGTTCCACTTCAGGATCAGGCGGAAATCGCCAATGCCGCTGGCGGCCAATGTCTTGATTGGTCCCGCGGAGATCGCATTCACGCGAATATTGTCGCGGCCAAGATCAACGGCGAGATACTGAACGCTGGTTTCCAGCGCGGCCTTGGCAACACCCATCACATTGTAATGCGGGATGACCTTTTCCGCACCATAATAGCTGAGCGTCAGCAGCGCACCACCGTTCGGCATCATCGCCTTGGCGCGCTTGGCGACCGCGACGAAGGAATAAACGCTGATGTTCATCGTCATCAGAAAATTGTCGAGGCTGGTATCGACATAGCCGCCGCGCAGCTCATTCTTGTCCGAAAAGCCAATCGCGTGGACGACGAAATCTATCGTCGGCCATTCCTTCGCCAGTTCGGCAAACGTCGTATCGAGCGCCGCCATGTCGGACACATCGCAATCGAACAGCCGCGCAACGCCCAGCTGCTCGGCGAGCGGGCGCACCCGCTTTTCCATCGCCTCGCCCTGATAGCTGAACGCGAGTTCCGCCCCCGCTTCACTCAGTTTCTTCGCGATCCCCCAAGCCAGCGACCGATCATTGGCGAGCCCCATGATCAGCCCACGCTTGCCTTGCATCAAATCCGTCACGCCCTGATCGCCTCCGACTTTCCCTCGATTACCGCGTCCTTTACGCCTTCATCATCCGCTTCCGCCAGTGCCGCGTTCAATTGGGCGCCGACGACCAGCCCGAGCCCGACCAGAAAGAAGAAGATGAGCGCGATCATCACGCCCGCCAGGCTGCCATAGGTCAGATCGTAGCTCGTCAGATTGGCGAGGATGGAGGGCAAAAGCGCGGTCACCAGCAGCCACCACCCCGCGGTAAATGCGGCGCCCGGCCATTTCGGGCATTTACTGTCCCGGTACTGGCGCGGGGTGAGAGAATAAAAGACCATGTAGAGCGCGACAAACAACGCGAGCGCGGGTGCAATCCGCGTCAGCGAAACCACCGTGGCGGCTTCTGTCGCAAATGGCATCACCCGCAAGATGAACTGTTCGACCGCGACCAGCGCGACCTGAAAGCTGAACGCGATCAGCACGAGAATCAGCGAGGCAAGCGTCAATCCCATCGACCAAAGGCGGTAATGCCAGAACGGACGTACCGATTTGACGCCATAAGCTCGGCGCAGAATGTCGCGGATCGTTTCGATGAAGCTGGCGGTGGTCCACAGCCCGACGATGGCGCCGAACCACAACAGCGAGCCCGAACGCGCGGCAAGCACATCTGCAATCGGCGTTTGCAGGACGGTGGCAACGCTTGGCGGCAGGGTGCGCAGAAAAGCCTCAACCGTGTGCAGCCCTTCATCAGTGCGCCCAAACAACCGCGCGATGGCTGCGGCGACGATGAAGAACGGAAACAGCGTCAGCAACGACAGATAGGCCAGATTGCCGGCATGAATGAAGCCATCGCTGAATACGCCGATCGCGACGCGCTTCAGTACTTCCCGGACATAGCTGCCCGGCCGCATGAACGCGAAGCGACGATCCAGCCGGGGCCCCCTGCCCGGATGCCGCCGCCGTTCCTCAGGCGATTCGGGCGAGATGTCCTGCACGGAAGATCAGACGTCCAGCTTGCCGCGCGGGTTCCATTTGTCCTTGCCGGGCCAGCCCTGCACGAATTCGACCAGCGAATCATCATCGACCGGCAGATCGACCATCAGCGTGACAAGCTGATCGCCGCGCGGGCCATTGGCACCAGGGGTTTTGCGGTGAAAGCCACGCCCTTTCAGCCGCAGCACCTTGCCCGATGTCGAGCCGCGCGGCACCGACAGCATCACCGCGCCCTCCACCGTCGGTACCTTCACTGACGCGCCCAGCACGGCTTCGGCCAGGCTGATCGGCAAGTCGAGCCGCACATCGTCGCCGACGCGTTCGAAAAAGCGGTGCGGCTGCACCTCGATCGTGACGATCGCATCACCGGCGCCACCGGGGCCAGGCTGGCCCTTGCCCGCGAGCCGCATCTGCGTGCCGGTTTCGACGCCTGCGGGCAGTTTCAGGTCGATTGTTTTGCCATCACCGAGTGTGATGCGCTGCGGGGCGAGCGTTGCCGCATCGGCAAAGGACACTGCCAGCCTATAGGGGACGTTCGCACCCTTGGGGCTTGGCCTGCCTCCGAAGCCGCCGGTAAAGCCGCCGCCGCGCTTGCCGCCGAACAAGCCTTCGAAAATGTCCCCGAAATCACCCGCGCCGCCGCCAGCGCCGCCGAAATCGAAATTGGGCGGGGCACCGCCCGCGCCCGGCCGAAACCCACCTGCACCACCGCCCTGACCGGGATTGAACCCGAAGGGCGAGGCCGGGTTGCCATCGCCGTCAATCTCCCCGCGATCGAAGCGGGCGCGCTTGTCCTTGTCGCTTAACAGATCATAAGCGTTGGTGACGTTCGAAAAACGTTCGGATGCTTTGGGATTATCCTTGTTGCGATCAGGGTGCAGTTCCTTGGCAAGCTTGCGATAGGCTTTTTTGATGTCGGCTTCGCTCGCCCCGCGCGGCACACCCAGCAATTGATACGGATCGGTCATCTGGTTCCTGCTGTATTGAACTAATACGCCCTATTTGGGGGATGTGGCCGCCAAGCGCAAATGATGGCGGCAGGATTTTCGTTTCAGACGAGCGGATCGGCGGGCGCGACGTCGACGCTGACCTTCAGCTTCTGCGCGCCCGAGCCGAGCACGATGCCATCGATCGGCGCGATTTCAGCATAGTCCCGACCGATCGCCATGATGATATGGTCGCCCGCCATCCAGATGCCGTTGGTGGGATCGACCCCTACCCAACCGATCCGATCACCGCACCAGAGCAGCACCCAGGCATGGGTCGCATCGGCCCCGACCAGCCGTTCCATCCCCGGTGGCGGGATCGTGCGGATATAGCCTGATGCATAGGCCGCGGGGAGCCCGGCGGCGCGCAGGCCGGTGATCATGATCTGTGCAAAATCCTGGCACACGCCGCCGCGCTTCATGAAAGCCTCGCGCGGCGGTGTATCGACCAGCGTCGCGGTGGGATCGAAATCAAATTCCCGCTGGATACGTTGAGCCAGTGCGATCGCGGCTTCCAGCGCCGGGCGATCGGGGGCAAGTTCTTCTGCACACCACGCTGCAATGTCGCGATCAAGCGGAATCAGCGGCGAGGGATAGAGATAGGCGCTAGGCCCGGCCGGTGACCCGTCGCGGCTGGCGCGTGCCGCCTTGGCAACCTCCGCCAGCGTCGGATCATCTGGGCTCGGCACCGGGATCAGTCGGTCAACCGTCACCCGTGACACGCTTTCGATCGTCAGATAGCGGACCGGTTCTTCTACCGTCAGCCGGACGACATTGGCGAGCCCAGCCTCTGCCCGCGCAGGGGCGATTCGCCCCGCAGGGCTGATCGTCAGCTGATAATCATCCAGCGTCTGCCCCGACCAGATGATCGGTTTCAACCGCAGGTTGCAGCGCGCAAAGCGAACCTGGGTGCCGTAGTCAAATCGCGTGACGTGGCGGATAGTGTAGATCATGCCAGCGTAAGGCCGCCCGCGCGCAGCGGTTCCCCACCTTGGAGGAAATAGCGTCGCGCGACCAATTCTGAAAGCTGGCGCAACCGTCGCTCGATCTCACACAGGGTCGCGTCATCGAGGGTGGCGGCGGTGGCGGTGGCGACCAAGGCCGAAAGCGCGGTAGCCTCTGTCTGTTGCGGTTCGGCCATACCATCATCGGCGAGCACGGGCAGTTCGCGTAAGTGCTGGCAGATCGTTGCTACCTGATAAGCAATTGCGCGCGGATTGCCCGGATCAAGCGCGACCAGATCGACAACCGCGGCAGGCGAAAGTTCGCCCAGATACCGCTGCCGATAGCTGATCTGGCTGTCCGCCACATCGAGCAGGGTCGACAGATCGTCAGCTGTCGCATTGGCGCAGCCGAACACGCGCACCGCGCGCGCCACTGCCGTTGCGCGTTCGATCCGGCGACCGAGATCGTGGAATCGCCAGGCGTCGGTGCGGCCCATATGTTCGGTCGACAGGCCCGCCAGCGCCGCAAAGCGCCGCTGCAGCGATCCCGCCCGATCAAGTAGCGCGCCGCCATTCGGGGCGGGCGCGTCGAGCAGCCGGATCATGTCCGCCGACAAACGGTCGCGCGATCCGGCACCGATCGCGCGCGCACTGCGGTTGATGGCCCGCACGCTGTTCCAGCCGCCATCGCCTGCCTCCATCGCGGTGCGGGCAAGCGCGATCAGATCGGTCCGACGCAGGCTGGGCGGGCGCGGGGCGGCCCCGTCCTCGACAATCATCCCCACCAGCCGGGCAATCGTTTCCGGCGCGAGCGCAGCCCCGGCATCGGCAGTGATCGAATTGCCCAGCATCACCCGAATGACGGCGAGCAAGGCCTCGCCGCGCTCCAGATAGCGGCCCAGCCAGAAGAAGTTATCGGCGACGCGGCTTGGCAAGGTGCCGGGATTGCGGCGAATGTGGACCGAACTCGCATCGGGCAGCAGCGAGACGGGCACGACCGGGCCGCCGCCATAGATTGCGACATCGGCGGACCAATTGCCCTCCCCCATCACCGACGCGCGCATATCGGGATGCTCGCCGATCCTGGCGAAGCCGCCGGGCATCACCGTCCAGCCGCCATCGGCACCGCGGGCGGCAAAGACGCGCAACGTGAAGGGGCGCGGCACCAACCGATCCTCCGCCACCACCGGCATGGTCGAGAGGCGGACATTTTCCTGCCCGACATAATCCTGCGGCCTCCGGGCCATATCGGCGATCAGCGCGGCACGCTTGTCGGGCGGCAAATCCCCGACATGGACGGGTTTTCCCTCGGGCAGCCCCAGCGGCGCGGCCGAAAAGGCAGGGCCGACCAGCAGCGTATCGAGATGGGCCGCGACATGCGCTTGTGCCGCTTCCTGCCCGCACCACCAGGTGGCGATGTTCGGGATTTTGAGCGGCTCGCCCAGCAATTCGCGCGCGAGGCGTGGCATGAACGCTTCGAATGCCGGGCTTTCGAGCACCGCTGATCCGGGCGCGTTGCTGACCACGACATTGCCCGCGACCATCGCATCGATCAGCCCGGCGACGCCGATCGTCGAGTGCGAATCGAACGCCAGCGGATCGAGCAGCCGCGGATCGATCCGCCGCCATAGCGCATCGACGCGCTTCAGCCCCGCGATCGTCCGGATATAAAGTTTGTCCTCCAGCACCGCGAGATCGGCACCTTCGACCAGCAACAGCCCCAGATAGCGCGCCAGATGGGCCTGTTCAGTATAGCTGGGGTTATAGCGACCGGGCGTGAGCAGGCCGATGCGCGGATCGCTGCGCTTGCATGCCGCCGCCAGCCCGGCGCGAAAGGCGGCAAAGAACGGCGCGTGGCGCTGAATGTTGAGCCGCGCCTGCAGCCCGCCCAAAGTGCGCGACACCGCGAGCCGGTTTTCGAGCGCATAGCCAGCGCCCGCAGGCGCGCGCAGATGATCGGCAAGCACCCGCCACTCGCCGCCCGGACTGCGCCCCAGATCCATCGCGACGAAATGCAGATGATGGCCGCCAGGCGGCGCAAGGCCAACCAGCGGCCGCAGGAAAAACGGACTGCCGTTGACGAGCGCGGCGGGGATCGATCCGCTCTCGGTCAGATTGCCCGCGCCATAAAGATCGGCGAGGATCATTTCCATCAGCGCTGCACGCTGTGCCACACCCTCGGCAATGCCCGCCCATTCGGCTTCGTCGATCAGCAAAGGCACGGGCGATACGGGCCATGGCCGTTCTTCGCTTTCACCGATGATTCGAAAGCCGGTGCCGATATCCTCGGCCTGACGCTGCACGCGTTCGCGCGCATGGGCCAGATCGTCGCCGACCGCTCCGGCTAGTTCTTCAAGCACCGTCGCCCAGGCAGGTCCACCAGCGCACATCACATCGCCCGGCGGCAAATCGCGACAATAATCGGCAATCCACCGCGCGGCATGCGTCGCGGAATCGATAAGATCGCTCGACACAGTGGCCATCAGACGATCATGCCTGGGCTGGTCTTTGTGCCGGGGTGCCCCGGGGGATGAACTGTGCTGATACCGCCACGGGTGCCCCTTGGGTTCGCCAGATGGCATCGTCACCACAATCAATGCAGCCGCGCAACCGCCAAGCGAGCTTCGCCCCCAACAGCTTCATGGGTGACGGTTGGCGAGCCAGAGGATAAGGCCCCTTCATGACCACCGATCCGTTTGCCCTGTTCGACGCCTGGTATGCCGAAGCGCGCACCAGCGAAATCAATGATTCCAACGCGATGGCCATCGCGACCAGCGATGCGCAGGGGCGAGTTGGGGTGCGGATGGTGCTGTTGAAGGGGCATGGCCCGGACGGTTTCGTTTTCTACACCAATCAGGAAGGCCGAAAGGCTGCCGACATCGCCGCCAATCCCCAGGTTGCACTGCTGTTCCATTGGAAATCGCTGCGGCGGCAAATTCGCATCGAGGGGCCGGTCAGCACCGCCAGCGACGCTGATGCCGATGCCTATTTCGCCACCCGCAGCCGCGATTCGCAATTGGGCGCCTGGGCATCGGACCAGTCCCGCCCGCTCGACAGCCGTGCAACGTTCGAGGCGCGCTTCGCAGCGATACAGACGCAGTTCGAGGGCGGCCCGGTGCCACGTCCGCCGCACTGGTCCGGTTACTGCGTGACTCCATGGTCGATCGAATTCTGGCAGGACCGCGAACATCGGCTACATGAACGTCGGCTATTTACGCGCACCGATAATGGCTGGGACGAGGGCATGCTCTATCCATGAGCGACGGCCATAATCATCATCACGCCCGCACTGCCCATCATCACGCGAGCAGCAGTCTGACGACGCGCGCAGCGATTGCGAGCGTCGTGACGGCAGCGGTGCTGATGCTGATCAAGGCCTATGCCGCCTGGCACACGGGTTCGGTCGCGATGCTGGGGTCGCTCGCCGATACCGGGCTCGATCTGGTGGCATCGCTCGTCACCTTGTTCGGCGTCCGGCTCGCCGCACAACCGGCGGATCACGATCACCGCTTTGGGCACGGCAAGGCCGAATCGCTGGTCGCGCTGTTCCAGGTCGCAGTGATCGCGGTTTCCGCCTTCGCGATTTTCGGGCGCGCGCTTGACCGGCTGGTGACGCGGCAGGTGACCGCGGATGCCGAAATCGGCATTGGCGCATCGGTGATCGCGATCATCGTGACGATCGCCCTGCTCGCCTATCAGCGCTTCGTGATCGCCAAAACGGGGTCGATCGCGATCGGCGCCGATCATGTCCATTATCAATCCGATGTGTTGTTGAATGTGGCCGTGATCGGCGCGCTCGTGCTCGATCAGTATCTCGGCATTACCGGCGCAGACCCGGTATTCGGCATGGCGATTGCCGCCTGGCTGCTCTGGGGGGCATGGCGCGCATCAAGCAGCGCGATCGACCAATTGATGGACAAGGAATGGCCGCCCGAAAAGCGCCGCCGCTTCGTTGAGGTCGCCTGCCGCCACCCCGAGCTGAAAGGGCTGCACGATCTGCGCACGCGCACCAGCGGCGCGACCGACTTCGTCCAGTTTCACATCTGGATGGACCCGGCGATGACGATTGCCGATGCCCATATCGTCACCGACCGAATCGAACACAGCCTTGCCCGCGAGTTTCCCGGCACCGAAATCCTGATCCATATCGATCCCGAGGGGCAAGTGGATCACCCCGGCAACGAACTGGTAGAAGCCGACGAAATCGCCAAGTTGAAGGACCTGCAATCGTGATCGCTCGTACCGTAACGCGCCTGCCCATCACCCAGATCGATGCCTTTGCCGATGCGCCATTCACCGGCAATCCGGCGGCGATCATGCCGCTCGATGCGTGGCTGGCGGATAATGTGCTGCTGGCAATCGCGGAAGAGAACAACCTGAGCGAGACCGCGTTTCTGGTGCCCGATGCCAGCGGTGCCAGCGATTACGAACTGCGCTGGTTCACGCCCGCCGCCGAAGTCGCGCTGTGCGGCCATGCGACGATCGCGAGCGGCCATTATCTGTTGTCCAACGATCCCGCGCTTACCCGAGTCACCTTCCGTACGCGGCAGGCAGGTATATTGTGGGTAGAGCGCGACGGCGACGGGTATCGCATGGCGCTGCCCGCCTGGGGGCCGACGGCCGCTGCGTTGCCCAATATCGTGGCGGCGTTGGGCGCCGGGCCAGCGGTGCAGACGCTTTGGTATGAAAAGGGCTATGCGCTGATCGTGTACGAGACCGCCGATCAGATCCGCAGCCTGAAGCCCGACCAGCGCGCGGTGGCGGCACTCGGCAAGCTGGTCGCCGTCGCGACCGCGCCCGGTGACACGACCGATGTGATCAGCCGGGTCTTCACCCCCTATTACAACATCGCAGAGGACCCGGTGACGGGTTCGGCTCATGCGGTGATGACCCCCTATTGGGCGGCACGGCTGGGGCGAGACGGCTTTACCGCCTATCAGGCGAGCGCGCGCGGCGGGCATGTGGCGTGCACGCTGGCAGGTGATCAGGTGATCCTAGGCGGCAAGTGCGTGACGGTGATGGACGGCGTGTTCTTCCTTTAAGACCGCGCACCGGCGAGCCGCTGCAACATCGGCCGTACCACCAGAAAGCGCCGATACAGCCATTCGAGCATGGCGAGCACCGCTTCATTGCGCGCCGCGAGCCCGATCGGCCGCAGCAGCGGGATGGCCCGCCACATCGCCGCAAAGGCGGCCGCGCCGGACAGCATCACGCCATTTTCCCGTGCGTGGAAGCGCGCGAGCAGGGCATCACGATCGATCGGGCAGGCGGTCTCCCCATTGCTCACATCGATGAAGCTGATGGCGTCGCGCTTGTCCAACCGCCGCATCAGCGCGATTTCGCTACGGCAGAGCGGACAGCCGCCATCGAACCAGATCGTCAGCTCTTTCATGACCTGTCATTGCCCGACGCGGGGCACCCCGTCACGCTGGGCTTAAGCCCGTGGCGCCCGGATGTTACTTAGCGAAGCTCGCCGCGATGTCGCCCATCGCATCGATCACCGGACGGCGATTGGTATCCTGCGTCTTGCCGAGCCGGACGAGGACATAGCGGTGCGGCTTGCCATCCTTCCCCTGCCCGTCAAACGCCATCACATATTGCCCCAGATGCCCGTTCATCGACACCAAAGACGGCACACCCTTTTGCGGGAACAGTGACGGGCTGCCATCGGGCGCGCCGGGCCGGTTGAGCCATAGCTGACCGCCATATTCGGGGTTGGCAGGCGATGATTGTTTCAGGAAGGCCAGCCATTCGGGCGTAATCACTTGCGTGCCATCGGGCGCCTTGCCTTCATGCAGCAACCCGCCCAATCGACCGAAATCGTCGAGTGACATATGGATCAACGATCCGCCGATCTGCGTGCCCGCGCCGTCGAACTCCGGGAAAGCGGTGGTGATGCCGACGGGCGTGAACAGTCGCGCGTACAGGAAATCGCGATAGGTTTGCGCCCGCACGCGCGGATCGCGGCTGTCGGTGAGCGTCCGGGTGATGATTTCCGACAAGATGATCGTAGTGAGCGAGCTATATTCGAATTTCTCGCCGGGCTTGGCCTCCAGCGGTTGGGCGATCGACCGGGCGGCCATATCCTGCGTGCCACTGACGAACAGCACCTGATTGGTATCCGAATTCTCGACCGGCTGGCCTTCCTCCGTATGTTCCAGCCCCGCAGCCATGTTGAGCAGCTGCCGCAGCGTAATAGCGCCGCGCGGATCGCCGGGCTTGCGCCATTCCGCGATCGGGGCAGGCGCATCGAGCTGAAGCTTTCCGTCGGAGACGAGTTCGCCCACCAGCATCGCCGTCACTGATTTGGCCATCGACCAGCTGATGAAGCGGTTCGCGTCCGAATAACCCACGCCATAATGTTTCGCGATGACGCGTCCATCCTCGATCAGGATCGCGGCGCGCGCCTCTGCCTGATTGGCGGCGAACAGCGGTGTGAGCGGTCCGGCATCATCGGCGGGCGCGGCACCGCCGCTTGCGAGCATCAGGGCAGCCGAACCGACCATGAGAAGGCTTTTTATTTTCATAGGGCCAGTCTACGCTCGGGACTTATGAACGCAAGACGCCTCGTCATCCCGACTCTTATCATCATCCTGGCGCTCGCACTGGGTGCATGGCTCTATGTCAGATCGCTGACGCCACAGCTCGAACTCGGCGTTGGTTATGGCGCGCGCGTCGCCTGTGCCTGCCGCTATATCGGCAACCGCGATCTGCAGAATTGCCGAAACGATTTTGAGCCCGGGATGGAGCCGATCCAGCTGAGCGAAGACCCCGCAACCAAGACGGTAACAGCATCCGTGCCGCTGATCGCGAGCCGATCGGTCAAGTTCGATCCGCTGCTGGGGTGCCAGCCTGAACCAATCAAAAAATAGGCATCATTGCGACTGACGATTGCGGCGGATCATGGAGCGCAGGATTTGCCCCTTGGTTCGGGCGATTTCAGGTCCCGTGTCGATCAGTTCGTCGGGGAAAATCCGCATGAGTTCAAGCTGTGCGGTGCGATACCCGTCGTTCCAGTCGTCGCCCTTCCGCTGAAAATAATCCAACGATGCCGCCTCCAGTTGGTGCGAAATTTCCGTATGATATCGTTTAGTTGCCCAACTATTAGTGTCGCGTCGATGGGCGGCAAACTGTTCTGAGGCGATCGTTAGCTGATCGTCACTCGGTTCAAGGTTCAGCATTCTAAACAAGTTGATTGCCGCGATCCGATCGACGCTCCAGCTCCCGTCCCGCACCATCTCCGCTCCCCCACCTTGCGATCGGAAGGCTAGCATTGATGCCTGCAAGCGCAAGCGTGACGGAGAGATCGATTTGCGTTTGTTATGGGATAGATGGGGGGCGCCACCGCGGCTTGCGGTATGTCGGCGGCGATCATGAGGTCGAGCACAATCAGGCGATTTGCAGCGCCCGCTGCGTCTCCGCTATCCAGCCGCCGCCCAGCACCCGCTCGCCGGCGTAAAGCACTGCTGCCTGGCCAGGTGCGACGCCGTATTCGGGGGCGTCGAACAGGATATAGTCGTCTTCCAGTCGTGCGGGCACGGGCTTGGCGAGCGAACGGACCTTCGCGGTCACAGGCCCTTGGTGATCGCCGCCAATCCAGTTGATCCCGGTCAGCCGCGCCGCGCCCACCGCGAGCGCGCGCTTCGGGCCAACGATTACGCGCCGCTCGGCCGGTTCGAGCCGGATGACGTATAAGGGCTCGGGGGTGCCGCCGATCTCCAGCCCTTTCCGCTGGCCGACGGTGAAGTGGATCAGCCCGCGATGCTGGCCGAGCACCCGCCCGGCTTCATCGACGATATCGCCGCTGGTATCCGCCTCGGGCCGCAATTTCTTGACCAGCGCGGCATAATTGCCGTCGGGGACGAAGCAGATATCCTGACTGTCGGGTTTGGCCGCCACACCCAGGCCGATTTCGGCGGCTATCTCCCTCACGCGCGCTTTTTCCATGCCGCCCAGCGGGAAGCGCAGATAATCGAGCTGCGCCGTGGTGGTCGCGAACAGGAAATAGCTCTGGTCGCGCGCCGGATCGATTGCGCGGTGGAGTTCGGCCCCGGCCGACCCTTCGACTCGGCGGACATAATGGCCGGTCGCGAGGCAATCCGCGCCAAGATCACGCGCCAGCTTGAACAAATCGGTGAATTTCGGCCCCATATTGCACTTGATGCACGGGATGGGGGTGCGCCCGGCAAGATACTCGTCGGCGAAATCGTCGATCACTTGATCACGAAAGCTGCTTTCGTGATCGAACACATAATGCGCGATGCCGAGCCGGTCGCACACCGCGCGCGCATCACGGATATCACGGCCCGCGCAGCAGCTGCCCGCGCGACCCACCGCCTCGCCGTGATCGTATAGCTGTAGCGTCACACCGATCACTTCGGCACCGGTGCGCACGGCAAGGGCTGCGACGACCGAACTGTCGACTCCGCCCGACATCGCCACAACGATGCGCTTCGCGCCTGCATCCGCGCCTAACTGAAATTCGCCTTCGATCATCGCGGACAGATAGGTTGTTCGGGTGCCGGATGCAAAAATTGCGTCACCACGGCACGGAATCGCGAAAGCTGTCCCAAAAATTTCATCAGGCTTTACCGGACCTTCAGACCCCGCCGCTAAACCCGACCAATCGAATGACTTGTTTTGTGAAAGTGGCGTTGTGGACCTAAGCTTTTCGCGTTTCGAACTGGATGGCACGGCGATTGCGCTGCCGGGCGACCTGGCAGTGCTGATGGTGGGCATTGCCGCCCGTCAGGCGACCAGCCCTACCGCAATGATCGAATCGCGAACCGCGCGGATGACAATGCCCGTTGCGATCCCCGATTTACTGCATCCGGCGGATGGCGCGTTCAACCGCATCATGGCCACGACTATCTGCCGTTGGAACCAAGAATAAACGCGCCATTTACCGAGCCGTTTCAGTCGATGTTCAAGTCCGGCTGCTAATGGTCGTTATTGACATTGAGGGGACCCCCGCCCCGATTGAGGTAAGCATGATTGAGAACCAGAAGATTCGGCCAGCAAAGGTAATCGGGCCACTCGGCGAGCCGCTGACGCTCGATTCGCTGCCGC
The DNA here is from genome assembly GCF_002278865.1 of Sphingomonas sp. 28-62-11. Taxonomy (NCBI): domain Bacteria; kingdom Pseudomonadati; phylum Pseudomonadota; class Alphaproteobacteria; order Sphingomonadales; family Sphingomonadaceae; genus Sphingomonas; species Sphingomonas sp. 28-62-11. The sequence goes on from NZ_NCGB01000018.1 coordinate 90,438, forward strand.
CGCCCGAAACCACGCGCTGGGTTGTGCGCCGCAAGGCCGAAGTGGTGGCCGCTGTGAATGGCGGGCTGCTGACGGTGGACGAGGTGTGCCAGCGCTATAACCTGACGATGGAGGAGTTTGCCGGGTGGCAGCGCGCCATTGACCGTTCGGGCATGCCTGGCCTCCGCGTGACACGGATTCAGCATTATCGCTCACTCTACGAGCGTCAGCAAAAATACTGATCGGCTGGCAGTCGCCGACGTTCGGGAACAAACCACCGCAATTGCGAGTCTTTCCTCCATACGCCCGATGATCGGGCGCAACGGAGGGTATCATGGTCGGTCTTATCGTTTGGCTTGTAGTTGGCGGCGTCGTGGGCTGGCTTGCAAGCATGGTCATGCGCACCGACGGACAGCAGGGCATCTTGCTCAACATCGTTGTCGGCATCATCGGTTCGGTGATTGCATCGTTTCTGTTTGGTGGCGGCATCAACCAGGTGATTACAATCACCACATTCGTCTATTCGCTGATTGGCGCGGTCATTCTGCTGGCCATCGTCAACCTCGTCCGGCGGGGCACAGTCCGCTAAAGCGGCTGACCGAACACCCTAAGGCGCTCCCAAGAGCCGCCCGGATGCACGCCGGGCGGCTCTTTTGTGTGTTGGCTATTTCAACAGGAAGCGGACCGATAGGGTCGCGGTAACGCGCGATTCGCCCGGCACGATCGTCGTTGACGCCGACGCATCCTTGGCGCGCGCATACATCATCGGCTCGGGCGCCGTAGATTGATCGCCTGCCTCGCTGATCGAGACGATTCGGCTAACCGTCAGGTCGGCGGCACGAGCGTAAAGCATGGCACGTTCGCGAGCGCGTTTCACGGCATCGGTGCGCGCGTCATCCATTGCGGCATCGGGCTGCGCCAGCGACAAAGTCGGCCCCTCAATCTGGTTGGCGCCCTGCGCCACCAGCACATCGAGCACCGGGCCGCTCGCTGCGACATCGCGGAACCGTATCGAGACCATGTTGGTCGCCTGGTAACCGGTGATGGCGGGGGGCTGGTTGTCGGCGTAGCGATATTGCGGGCTGAGCGTGGCCGCGGTTGTCATCATATCGCGCGGCAGCACGCCCGCCTTTTTCAACGCTGCCAATACGCTGGACATCCGTCGGGCATTTTCGGCCAGTGCCGCTGCGGCGGTCGGCGCTTGCGTCACAACTCCAGCACGGATGGTCGCAAGATCGGGGACGCGCGTGGTCTCTCCGGTCGCAATCACATCCAATATGGTGCCATCGGCCAATATCGTCGGCGCGATCGATTGGGCACCCGCTGGCGCCAGCGGCAACGCTGCCGCCAAGGCGACCAGAATCAGCATACGCATCATATCTCTCCCGTCAGCAACCGAATCGGTTGCGCGGATCAGTCTATGATGCGGCAGCCAAAACGGTTGCTGAACAGAACACGGCGGTCAGCGCGCGGTGCGCTTGGTCACCACGATACGGTATAGGATGAGAAGGACGATGGCGCCGCCGGTGGCAGCGGCATAGCTTTGCCAGCCACTAGAGATCTGCCAACCCATTGATTGCGATACGAAGCCAGCCAGCAAGGCGCCGGCGATACCAATCAGGATCGTGACGATGAACCCGCCTGGATCCTTGCCCGGGAGAATGATTTTGCCAAGCACACCGGCCACCAGGCCGATTAGGATCCAACCAAAAAAGCTGTTTTGCAGAAGCATCGCTCTTCTCCCCCGCGACATCGGGCCGCGTCTGATGGTTAACTTGCCTGCGCGGGTTCTGGTTGCAACCGATTCTTGGATAAATCGACGATTTGAGATGCCTTGCAACGGCTTGCAGGCGACGATGAAACACGGCAATGGCCGCGCATCAAAACACCGGCTTGAGATCGGTGCTTTATTCATCTAATACAGCATTTGAATATGAGGCGGCATCAGGCCGATACGTGAGAGTGAGCCACATGAATTACGAACCCGGCACGATTGGCAATGATGGACGTCTGGCGTTTGCCGGTGCCCGCAGCGATGCAGGGCGCGGACGCTTGTGGATCATCGTGCTCGTCGCGGTTTTGTCCGTGATCGCGCTTGTCTATTTTCTGTCGGCGGGCGGTGAAGACAAAAAATCAGCGGCGGCAACGGGCGCTGCATCGCGCGGCGCTCAGGTGCCGAAGGTGACCGTCGAGATTCCCGGCCGCCAGGAAGTCGGCCGCACCGTATCGGCCACCGGATCGATCGCGGCAAAGGTCGACATGCCGGTCGGCGTCGCTGGCGAAGGTGGATTGGTAACGAACGTGCTCGTACAGCCGGGCCAGTGGGTGCGCGCGGGCCAGGTGCTGGCAACCGTTGATCGATCGGTGCAACTGCAGACCGGCGCATCGCTTGCAGCTCAAGTCAATGTCGCCCGATCGGACGCACGGATTGCCCAGGCCGAGCTCGATCGCGCGGCAGCGCTGATCGCGCGGGGCTTCATCTCGAAAGCCGATCTCGATCGCCGCACCGCAACGCGTGATGCCGCCAATGCGCGCGTCAACGTGGCGCAGGCCCAATTGGCAGAAGCCAATGCCCGCACCGGGCGGCTCAATATCCGCGCACCCGCCGCCGGGCTGGTGCTGACTCGCAATGTCGAGCCAGGCCAGGTCGTGAGCGCCGGTTCGGGTACGCTGTTCCGGCTTGCCAAGGGTGGCGAACTCGAATTGCGCGCCGCACTGAGCGATGCCGATATGACAGCGGTCAGCGTCGGCGTTTCGGCGCAAGTGACCCCTGTTGGCAGCGAGCGCACTTTTGCCGGCCGCATTTGGCAGGTATCGCCTGTGATCGATCCGCAGACCCGCCAGGGCATCGCGCGGATCGCGCTTGGCTATGATCCGGCGCTTCGTCCCGGTGGCTTTGCCGCCGCCGTGATTGCCAGCGGCACCAGCCAGGTGCCCCTGCTGCCGCAATCAGCCGTGCAGAGTGACGCGAAGGGCAATTTCGTCTATATCCTGAATAACAAAGACGAAGTGGTGCGCCAGCCGATCAAGGTCGGGCAGGTTTCCGATGCGGGCGTCGCGATTTCGGAAGGCCTGGTCGGCAATGAACGGGTCGTTGTGTCGGCAGGCGCGTTCCTTAATCCGGGGCAAAAGGTAGCCCCCGTTCTTCAGAAGAAGCAGGGCTGATCACCATGGGTTTCCGCAACATCTCCGCATGGTCGATCCGCAACCCCGTTCCGCCGATCGTCCTCTTCATCGCGCTGCTGGTGCTTGGCATCGGCAGTTTTTTGACGATGGACGTCAATGACAATCCGGACATCGATTTCCCCGCTGCCCAGGTGTTTGTGTCGCAGCCCGGCGCGGCGCCGACCGAGATGGAAACCCAGATTACCCAGCGGGTTGAAGCAGCAATTCGCAGCATCAATGGCGTCGACGAAATCAATTCGAACGTCAGTGAAGGGTCGAGCTCTACCTTCGTCCAGTTCGCGATCGGCACGCCCATCGACCGCGCGGTGAACGATGTGCGCAACGCCATTGATCAGATCCGCGGCGATTTGCCCGACGGCATTCTGGAACCCCAGGTTCAGCGCGTCGACATTGGCGGCGATGCGATTGCCTATCTGTCGGCCTCGTCGACGGCGATGACGCTTGAGGAACTCAGCTGGTACGTCGACGATACGGTATCGAAGAAGCTGCTCGCCGTGCCCGGGCTTGCCAAGGTTAGCCGCAATGGCGGGGTGAACCGCGAAATCCGCGTCATTCTCGATCCGGTAAAGCTCCAGTCGCTGGGGCTTACCGCCGTGCAGGTGAACCAGCAGCTGCGTCAAACGAACCTGAACGCGGCCGGCGGCCGTGCCCAGATCGCCGGTTCGGAACAATCGGTTCGCGTGATCGGCAATGCGCGCACCGCGCTCGTGCTCGGCGATACGCAGATTTCCACGGGCGGTGGCCGCACGGTTAAGCTGTCCGACCTCGCCACGGTGCGCGATCTTTACGCCGAACAACGCTCGCTCGCGATCCAGGACGGGCGCCAGGTGCTCGCGTTCAGCATTGAAAAGGCCAAGGGATCGTCCGACGTCTCCGTCTATGATTCAGCCAAGAAGGTGATCGAGCAGCTCGAAAAGGATAATCCGAAGGTCAAGTTCACTGAGCTGTTCAACAGCGTCGATTACACGCGGACGCAGTACCATTCGGCGATCGAGGCAATGGTTGAGGGCGCGGTACTTGCCGTCATCGTCGTCTTCATCTTCCTGCGTGACTGGCGCGCGACGATCATCTCGGCGATCGCGATCCCGCTTTCCGCCATCCCGACCTTCTGGTTCATGGACCTGATGGGCTTCACGCTCAACGGGCTCAGCCTGCTCGCACTCAGCCTCGTCGCGGGGGTTCTGGTCGACGATGCGATTGTGGAGATCGAGAATATCGTTCGACATATGCGCATGGGCAAATCGGCGTATCAGGCGTCGATCGATGCCGCCGATGAAATCGGGCTGGCCGTGCTTGCGACGACGATGTCGATCGTCGCGGTGTTCCTGCCCGTCGGTCTGATGCCGGGCATCTCGGGCCAGTTCTTCAAGAATTTCGGACTGACGATCGTCGTGTCGGTGCTGATCAGCCTTGCGGTCGCGCGGCTTATCACGCCGATGATCGCGGCCTATTTCCTGAAGGCCAAGGGCAGCGCCAGCCACGGCGAGGGCTGGTGGATGGACCGCTATATGGATTCGCTGCGCTGGGCGGTTACCCATCGCTGGAAGACCGTGGGCATTGGTGGCCTGGCGTTGGTTGCAACGTTCATCGCCTTTGCCGGCTTCCCCGGCGTGCTCAAGCCGATCCCGCTGACGTTCCAGCCAACGATTAACACCGATTACAGCCGAATCCGCATCCAGCTGGCGCCCGGATCGACGCTCCAACAGGCACAGGATGTCGCGCTGCGCGTAACCGCGATCATCAAGGATGCGCCTGAGGTCCAGAACGCGTTCACCAACGTTAATGTCGGCAGCGCCAGCATCTTCATCACGCTGAAGGCAAAGCGTGACCGTACCAGCGTCGAGTTCGAGAGGGCTTATGCGCCGCAACTTGCGCAGATCGCCGACGCCCGCGTGAACTTCCAGTCGCAGGGCGGCGGCGGCGGCGGCGGATCGGGGCGTGACATCACGATCACGCTGGGCGGTTCCGATCCGGCGATGTTGAACAAGGTCGCCAACGATCTGGTCGACCAGATGAACGGCGTGCCTGAACTGCGTGCCCCGCGCGTCAATGGCGATCTCCAGCGCCCCGAAATCACGATCCGGCCGCGCATGGACCTCGCCGCGAGCATGGGCGTCACCACGGCCGCGCTCAGCCAGTCGATCCGCATTGCGACGCTGGGTGATATCGACCAGAATGTCGCCAAATTCTCGTTGTCGGATCGCCAGATCCCGATCCGGGTGGCGCTGTCGGAAGATTCGCGGCGCAACTTGTCGACGATCGAGAATCTGCCGGTGCCAACATCGATGGGCGGATCGGTGCCGCTGGGGGTCGTCGCCGATATCGGTTTCGGCGCTGGCCCGACGCAGATCCAGCGATCGAACCAGACGCGCCGCATCACCGTGGGTGCTGACCTTGCGCCCGGCAAGGTGACGGGCGATGCCATGCCCAAGATCCAGCAGCTGCCCGCACTGAAGAACCTGCCGATCGGCGTGTCGCAGCTTCAGATCGGTGAAGCGAAGTGGCAGGCCGAATTGCTGCTGAACTTCGTCATCGCCGTGGTTGCAGGTGTCATGCTGGTGTTTGCGGTGCTGGTGCTGCTCTACAAGCGCGTCATGCCGCCGCTCGTGAACATGGGGTCGCTCATCCTCGCGCCGCTGGGTAGCGCGATTGCGCTGCGGCTGACGGGCGATGCCGTATCGATGCCAGTATTCATCGGGCTCCTGATGCTGCTCGGCATTGTCGCTAAAAACTCGATCCTGCTGGTCGATTTCGCGCTGGAGGAGATGCACAAGGGTGTCGACAAGACGACGGCGATCCTGGACGCCGGGCACAAGCGCGCCCAGCCGATCGTGATGACCACGATCGCGATGGTGGCGGGCATGGTACCGATCGCGCTATCGCTGACCGGCGATGGCAGTTTCCGCGCACCGATGGGCGTGACGGTGATCGGCGGACTGATCCTGTCGACATTGCTCACGTTGGTGATCGTGCCCGCCGGGTTCAGCATCGCAGTGGGCATCGAGGAATGGATTGGCCCACGCCTTGGCCGCCGCCTGCTTACCTATAAGGAAGGGGATAACGGCGTTCCCGTGATCGATAACCAGCCGACAGGACCACGGCCGATCGGCTATCGCCCCGGTGATGGCGAGCCGCAGCCCGCCGAGTGACCGGCAGGGCCGCGGCCAGGTTGAACCTTCCGGGCGGTGGGGGATTGGGCAGGTGATGAACCTGTTCACCCGCCCCACCCGTCCGGATCAAGCCCCGCCGCCGGCGCTGATCCGGATGCGGGCGATCGCGACTGGCCTGCTGGTGGCGATGGCAGCGGTGTATTTCATCGCGCGCGCGCTCGACCAAGTGCATCCGCTGTTCGGCTTTGTCCGGTCGTTCGCCGAAGCGGCGATGGTGGGCGGGCTGGCGGATTGGTTCGCCGTGACCGCGCTGTTCCGCCACCCGCTTGGCCTGCCGATCCCCCACACCGCGATCATCCCGCGCAACAAGGACCGGATCGGCGATAATCTGGCCGCATTCCTGCGGGATAATTTCCTGGTGCCAGGGGTCGTCGCGCGGCGGATGCGGCGGCTCGATCTTGCCTCGTCGGCGGGCCGTTGGCTGGCCAGCCCCTCCTCGGGCGACGGGCGGCTTCGGCGCGGTGCAGGGCGACTGGCCGCCGATGTGCTTGAGGCTTTTGACCAGAAACGGCTTGGCGGCATGGTCAAGCAAACGATCGGGCAGCGGCTGCGTGCGCTCGATATCGCGCCGCTGCTTGGCCAGGCGCTTGATGCCGCGATGCTCAAGGATCGGCATCTGCCGCTGCTCAACGGCATCATCCGCTGGGCCGGGCAGACGCTGAGCGCCAACGAACACATCATCCGCGCGATGGTGCATGAACGCGCCGGATCGATCATGCGCTGGACCGGGCTGGACGAGACGCTGGCCAACAAGATTATTGACGGGCTCGATCAGATGCTGGCCGACATGGCCGATGATCCCGGCCACCCGCTGCGCGCCAAGGCTGAAGAGGGCCTGGCCAAGCTCGCCTTTGATCTGCAGTTCGATGATGTCATGCGGCTTCGCGTCGAGGCGCTGAAGCTGGAGATTATCGATAACCCGGCGATGCAGAACTGGCTCGACGGGCTATGGGAATCGGCGCGCCAGGCGATGCTGCGGATCGCGCGCGACCCTGCGGCCGGGCGCCAGGGCAAACTGGGCGAGGCACTGCAACAGCTCGGCACCACGCTCCAGGAGGATGCGCGGCTTCGCGCGACGATCAACCGCTTCGTGCGCCGCGCGGCCGTTGGCACTGCGGCCGATTATGGCGACGCGATCGTCCGGCTGGTTTCCGAAACGATCCGCAGCTGGGATGCGCAGACGATTACCCTTCGGGTGGAAAATGCGGTCGGCCGCGATCTGCAGTTCATCCGCATTAACGGCACAATCGTCGGCGGTCTGGTCGGGCTCGTGATCCACAGCGTCGATATTCTGCTTTGAAGGCAGATGTTCCCGCGCTGGTTGATCACGCCGCCCAATCCAGCACCGGCCATCCCCGCGCCACCGCAAGCACGCGCAGCGGCGGATGCGGGTTTACTGCAAATGCCTCGTCCGCCCAGTCGAGCGTCGGCGCGTCCGAGGCATGATCCGAATAGAATCGTACATGGGCGGTATCGCGCGCGATCCCCTGACTTGCCAGCCATGCCTCGATCATCCGCAATTTGGCGGGGCCATAGCAATTCTCCCCTGCAATCGCCGCACGGATCGCCCCGTTTGCGCCCCGCTCCGATCCGGTCGCGATAACGGCATCAAAGCCCAGCCGATCGGCAATTGCGCCAACATAGAATCCGAACGACGCGGTCGCGAGCACCAGCCGGTACCCTGCCGCCCGGTCCGCTGCGATTTGCGCCAGCGCGGCCGGGTGAACGCCCACCGCCATCAGCCGATCGGCGAAGGTATCGGCCAGCGCCGCCATGGCGGGCGCTGCAACCAAGTCTCCCAGCATCAGTCGTTGCGCGCGCTCCTTCAACGCACCGCGATCGCGAAGCCCTATCCCATAGGCGATCCCCTCGCCCGCCAGCAGCGGCAGCAGCGCAAGTCGCCAGGGGGCATAGCCTCGTGCGGCGTGAAGAAGGAACGGCGTCCACGTCGCGGCGCGCGTGATCGTCTTATCCATGTCATAGATCGCCAGCCGCACCATGTCCCACCCTTAGACAGCTATGTCCTTGCCGATCCAGTGCGTTTGCAGCAAAGATGGGCGTGATGGGCACCATGGCTGAGTTTTCGCATGAAAATGTCGGCGGGGCCGACACGCTGCGCTTTAGCGGCAGCCTTTCGCTGGCCAAACTAGGCGATTTTCCCAATCGGCTGCGTGACTTTGACGGCAAGGTCGACCGGCTCGACCTGAGCAAGGTCGAACGCATCGATACCGTAGGCGCCTGGCTCGTGTATCGCTTCGCCGCCGAGCACAAAGTACCGATCGAGGGCGTCAGCGCGGATGCGCGCCACTTGCTCGACCAAGTATCCGCCGCAGACCAGCAGGTATCGATGCGGCCCGATTCCGCCGGGCCATTGGTGCGCGTGCTCGGCGAAATCGGCGCGGCAGTGATGACGTCTGGCAGGACGATGTACGGCTTGCTCGGCTTTTTCGGCGCGACGATGATCGCGCTGTTCAACGTTGTTACCCATCCCAGCCGCTTCCGGTTCAACGCCACCGTTCAGCGGTTTGAGGTGGTCGGCGTTTCCGCGCTGGGCATTATCGGGCTGATGAGCTTCCTGATCGGACTCGTGATCGCGCAACAGGGCGCAGTGCAGCTGCGCCAGTTCGGGGCGGAGGTGTTCACGATCAACCTGGTCGGGCGGATCACCTTGCGCGAACTTGGCGTGTTAATGACCGCGATCATGGTCGCGGGCCGATCGGGATCGGCTTTTGCCGCGCAAATCGGCACGATGAAGCTGACCGAGGAAATCGATGCGATGCGCACGATTGGCGTGTCGCCGATGGAAGCACTGGTGCTCCCCCGCGTGCTCGCAGCGGTATTCATGATGCCGCTGCTGGGGTTCTATGCCTCGGTCGTGGCGATTATCGGTGGCGGGCTGCTCTGCTGGATTTCGCTCGATATTCCGCCGGTGACGTTTATCCAGCGGCTCCGCGAAGTCGTGCCGATCACCGATCTCTACATTGGCTTGGTGAAGGCGCCCGTATTCGGCGCGATCATCGCGATTGCGGGCTGTTTCCAGGGGATGCAGGTCGAATCGGATGCCGAACAGGTCGGCCAGCGCACGACCGCCGCCGTGGTCCAGGCGATCTTCCTCGTCATCGTACTCGATGCCTTTTTCGCGGTTTTCTTCACCTGGCTGGGCTGGAACTGATGGCGGGCGATGTCGTCATCTCGGTCAAGGGGCTGAAGACCAGCTTTGGCGAGCAGGTGGTCCATGACGGGCTCGATCTGCAGGTGCGGCGCGGCGAGATTTTCGGCGTGGTCGGCGGATCGGGCACCGGCAAATCGGTGCTGATGCGATCGATCATCGGTCTGCAGACCCCCGATGCGGGCGAAGTAAAGGTGTTCGGCGAATCGACCGTCGACCGCGATGATAGCGAGACGATCGAGATTAGACGGCGCTGGGGCGTATTGTTCCAGGGCGGTGCGTTGTTCTCGACGCTGACGGTCGCCGAGAATGTCCAGGTACCTTTGCGTGAATTCTACGATAAACTCGATCAAGGCCTGCTCGACGAGATCGCGGCGTATAAAGTGGTGATGACTGGCCTTCCCGCCGAAGCAGGGCCGAAATTTCCGGCCGAGCTTTCCGGCGGAATGCGCAAGCGAGCCGGATTGGCCCGGGCCTTGGCACTAGACCCCGAACTTCTGTTCCTTGATGAACCCACCGCCGGGCTCGATCCGATCGGCGCTGCCGCGTTCGACGATCTCACCAAATCGCTGCAACGGACGATGGGGTTGACGGTTTTCCTGATCACCCATGATCTCGATACGCTTTACGCGATTTGTGATCGCGTCGCGGTGCTTGCCGACAAGCGCGTGATTGCGGTTGGGACAATCGACGAACTGCTCGCGCTGGACCATCCATGGATCCAGGAATACTTCAATGGCCCGCGCGGCCGGGCCGCAACCAGCACACGGGAAAGTGCCGATCGCCGCGCCGAGGCACAGGCACAGACCAGCTCAGGGACTGCTCACTGATGGAAACGCGCTCCAACCATGTCCTTGTCGGCACTGTCGTGCTGGTCCTGCTGGTGCTGATGGCGGTGTTCGTCGTCTGGCTCGCGCAGCTGAGCGGCAGTGCTGACAAGGAATATGACATCTTCTTCAAACAGTCCGTCAACGGCATCAACAAGGGTTCGAACGTCTCGTTCAGCGGCGTGCCCAAGGGCCAGGTGAAGGACATCGCGCTGTTCAAGGAAGATCCGCAGTTCGTGCGCGTGCGGATCAGCGTGAATGTCGACACGCCCGTTTTGCAGGGCACCACAGCGACGATCCAGGGTGTCGGCTTTACCGGCGTCAGCGAAATCCTGCTCGATGGCGCGATCAAGAATCAGCAGCCGATCACTTGCCCCAGCGTGAAGCCGCAAAGCGCGTGCCCGTTCGGCGTGCCCGTCATCCCCACTCGCCAGGGCGGGCTCGGCGCGCTGCTCAGCTCGGCGCCCCAGCTGCTCGAGCGCCTGTCAAACCTGACCGAGCGGCTGACCGATCTGCTGTCCGACAAGAACATGGCGTCGATTACCGGCATTCTCGACAATACCAACCGCGTTACTAAGGCGCTGGCGGACCGCTCAGGTGATCTGGGCGGCACGATCGCCGAAACCCGCGTCACGATCAAAAAGGCAGGCGAAGCCGCCGAAGCCTTCACCAAACTGGCCAAATCGGCAGACGGCGTGCTGCGCGATGACATCAAACCCGTCACCGCCAATCTGAACAAGGCCGTCGCCTCTGCCCAGCGCAGCCTTGATCAGGTCGATCAGCTGATCGGTGAGGCGCGGCCGGGCGTGCAGGCCTTCTCCAAGCAAACCGTGCCCGAAATCGGCCAGCTGGTGCGCGATCTGCGCGTCATGGCCGCCTCACTCACCTCGGTTGCCGAAAAGATCGATCAGGGCGGTGCCGGATCGATCCTCGGCGCGCCGAAACTGCCCGATTACAAGCCGGGCAAAACCCCCAAAGCCCCGAAGAATTGAGGCAAATCATCATGCGCCCCATCATCACGCTTCTGCCCGCCCTAACGGCCGCGCTCCTGCTGAGCGGCTGCATCAGCTTTGCGGCTGCTCCACCGCCATCCCTGTTGACGCTGACGCCGGACAGCCCGTTGGCGACCGGCCAGACCAGCAATTCGGCCACCGCCGCGACGATCTTGATCCAGCTGCCCAGCGTGCCCGCCTCGCTCGCCAGCGCGCGCGTGCCGGTGCAGACCACGCCGACCGAGATCGCCTATGTGAAGGAAGCGATATGGTCAGAACCGCCCGCCCGCCTGTTCGCACGGCTGCTCGCCGACACGATCGGCAGCCAGACCGGGCGCGTGGTGCTCACCCCGGCACAGTCGATGCTCGATCCGGGCGCGCGGCTGGGCGGTGAACTCCGCAGCTTCGGGCTTGATGCGGCAACCGGCGACGCGGTTGTCACCTATGACGCAACATTGATCCGCGGCGGCAGCACCAGCTTTGAAAAGCGCCGCTTCGAAGCGCGCGAGCCGGTGGGCTCGGTGACGCCGCAAACGACCGGGCTTGCGATCAACCGCGCCGCCAACCGGGTTGCCGCCGAAGTCGCCACCTGGGTCGGCAAATAAGCGCCGATACGACGCTATTTCTTCGCGACGCGCACCGGCACGGGCAGGTTGCACAGATCTGCGGCATTTGACGGCACCGTGAAGAACGGCGGCGTGCGATTGGCGCGGGCGGCCAGATAGCGCGCGAAGTCAGGCGATGGCGGCGTCAAATATTCGAAATGCGGGCGTGTGCTGGCGGCAACGTCACTCGCGATCGTCACCCGCACGATGGGGACGCGCATTTCCGGCGTCTCGTACAACCCCAGTCCGCCCCCGGTACCGCGCGGCAACGCCGATAGCGCGTCCATCCCCTCAATCACCCGGCCGACCACCGCAATGTTGCGATCGAGGTGACGCGGCGCATGGCCGATCACGGTATAGAGATCGCCGCCGGTGCCGGTATCGGGCGCCAGATTGCGCGCAACGCCCACCATGCCATAGCAATGCGGCAGCCATTGCTGCTGGCCATCGCCTGCGAGCGGCCAGCCATCCGCCGAGAAGCCCGTAACCCGCGCATAGGCATCGGCGTAGGGGTTTGGCGTGATGCTGTGGGCGGACGCCGGCCACTCATATTCGGCGGGCGGTGCAAGGACGATGCCCGGCGCCGGTGCTTTGGCCTCGGTCGCATCGCCCCACTGCGTTACATAATTGTCCTGCACGCGGTAAACACTGGCATCGGTCCACCACCCGGCGCGCGCGATTTTGCGGATATTGGCGACATGGACCGGGGCAAAGCCGCTCGCCAGCCAGATGGCGACGCGCTTGCCATCGGCAAAGTCGATCAGCATCACATCCTCGTCGGCAATCGCCGCCCAGGCGCTGGCGGGCGCGGCGTCGGCGATCTGTCCTGCTGTCGGGGCGGATGGCGGAGGGGGCGGCGCTGCGGCCTGAGGCTGGGATTGCGGCGGCTGAAGGGCGGCGGCGAGCAGCATGGAAGCGATAGCTTTGATCATGTCGGCATCATGGCATGCCGACAGCGCTTGCGGAAGCGCCCCCTGCCCGCTAGGTCTCGCGGCCTTCCAGTGCATGCGGAGCGGTGGCCGAGTGGTCGAAGGCGCTCGCCTGGAAAGTGAGTATACGTCAAAAGCGTATCGAGGGTTCGAATCC
>NZ_NCGB01000019.1:0-46525 GCF_002278865.1 Sphingomonas sp. 28-62-11
CCTGTGGCAGCGCCCAGATATAGGTCCGCGCCACCCCGCGCTGTTCCGCGCGCATGGCTGCTTCATCAATCGCCGCCCACCGCGCCCGGTCGTCTGGCCGAGCGACAAACCCGGCGAGATAATGTTGCTGTTCAACGAGATAGCCCAGCCGCGCACACGCCAGCGCTACCCCCGCCTCGCTCAGCCCCACCTGCCCACGCGACGCCCAGTCATAATCCTCCAATTGCAGCACATCGAAAGCGGGCTTTGCCCAGCCGACCGGCAGGTTCATCCGCTGCACTTCGGGTGCGTTCTCATCGAGGATGCTCGGCAGATACGCGAGCACAAGCGTTTGGCATCCGGGTGCCACGGCTTTCACCGCGTTCACCAGCGCAGCGGTCGATGCCGCCAGCATGGCGCCCGCCTGATCCAGCAGCGCGATTGCCGCCGCCGATTTCGGCCCGCGCACATCGGTGATGACGGGTGGGTTACTGCCAAAGGCAGCACGGGCGGCATCGTCATAAAGACAAGGGCGGCCATCGGGCATCACCCACCACCAGGGCTCGCCGACCTGGAATTTGGGCGCCAACCCCGCCGCCAGCGCAATGGCGATAAAAGCCTGCGCGATCTGCCGCAGATACCCCATCGCGCCGGGATGCGCGGGCGACAGCAAGGTCGATGGCGGCACCCACCCGGTCAGCGCCGGGCTGCCATCGGCAGCGCGCTGCTTCCAGTCGCCCCAACAATAGGCATCGAACAATTCGTAGCTAAGCGACCAGATGATACCATAGCCAAGCGCCCGTGCCCGCTCGGCGAAATCGCGGTGCCAGGCCGCGGTCGCGACGTTGATCGCCCCGCCCGCCAGGCTCGCATAAAACCCGCCCGAATTCGCCTCGAGCCGGAGATAGTGGCTCATCCCGACATAATGGATGATGTCGCCGCGATAGCCGAGCTGCAGCGCCGCTCGCAGCAGCCGGGCGGGCGTCACGTTATAACTATCGTCATAGCCGCTCGCGATGCCAATGCCGTGTTCGGGCACCATCACATCGCCGATCGCCAGCACCGAACCCGGCCCGTCGCAAACGATATCGCTCAGCGTCAGTTGCACTTCGGCCGGACCCGGCAGGTTGGCGCCAAGCCCCGAATAGCCATGGGGCACGATCGAGATGAACAGCCGGTCGACATCGCCCGCCCACACCGGATCGCCCTCGTCAGGCAACAGAAAGCCGGCGTCAAGCGCATCGAAATCGATTGCGATTAACGCGTCCTCCGGCGAACCGCTGGCATAGTTCCATAGCCGCACGAACCAGGCGCGTGGATTGCCCGTCGCATCGCGCCCCTCGATCGTCAGCGTCGGGCCGTTGACGGCATTGAGCGGCATCACCCCCGCCGACTGCCAGCGAAACCGAAGCGTGCACCCGCGATAATCGCGCGCGGTTTCATAGCGCAGCAGCGGGTGATCGATCACGTCCTCGCTTGCCCAGATCAGCCCGGCAAGGTCATCGGTACGGTAGAACATCGCATCGACGCGAAGGCCATCGGGCGCCGTCGACACAACACTCGCCATCATCGGGCGCGGAAAGTTTACCGTCCAGAAACGCGGATCGAAGCGTGTAACAACACCTTCATCCTGCACCGTCCGTTCGGTTGCCAGCCAATGGCCCATCAGCTGTCTGCCGCGTCGATCGCGGCGCGCACCGCCCGCGCGACTTGCCTGCTCGATCGGGTAAGCGCCTGCAGGGCATCGCCGCCTCCTGCCCGACCGGCATTGATCGTAATCGCGATCCGCACATCGCGCCCGCCACCGCCGGGCGAACCGGTATCGATCCGCCCGCTGCTGGTTGGCACGAACAGTTCAGGCCCACGCTCGCCCACCATATAGGCCCGGCCCGGCGTCACCGGCCCGCCCGTCGCGCGACCGGGCGCGCCCAACAGGCCGCCAATCACCCCGGCCAGACCACCGCTTGCGCCACCGAAAAGCGCGTCCAGTCCGCCGCGGATCGCCCCGCTCGCAATCTCACCAAGCGCCGACAGCGCCAGCCGCTTGAGATCGTCAAACCCCAGCTTGCCGGTACGCACCGCGCGCAACAGCGCATTCTCGATCCCGCGCCCGGCAGCATCCGCCGCGCGTTCCAGCGGCCCGCCCAGCGACCCCCTGATCTGCTCGACATCGCGCACAAAGCCGCTGGTATCGGCGCGGATTCGCACCACCAGCCGATCGATTTCCTCATCCATCGGGGAAAGCCTCCATCAATTGCGCGATTTCATGGCGGGTCGGGGGCGGCGGCGCGGCATCGCCCGCAAGCGCGCGCAGCACCGCTTCGAGCTCCGCCGGGGTGGCTCGCCAGAATGCATCAGGCGACCAGCCGAGCAGCGCACCCGCCATCCCCGACAGTCGCCCGGCCGCATCAGTGAAATTCATCGACCGGACAGGATTTGCCCGAGCAGCACGCGCAGCACCGGGGTCGCCTGGGCCAGCCCCGCCGCCGCCACCGCCTCCCCCAGCCGATCGCGGGTCATCCCCTCGGGGCACTCGGCCAGGCAGTGCCAGAACAGGCCGACCATCTCGCCCAGCGCCAGCCGCCCGTCCGCTGCACGTTCGACCAGGGCAAACAGCGGCCCCAGTTCCTGCTCGGCGGCGACCAAAGCCTGAAAGCTCGGCCGCAGCACCAGCGGTACGCCGCCGACGCGCAAGGTCGCTTCGCCCCGTGCAGTGTTGGCAATGGCCGTTTCGGTGCCGCTCATGCGCTTATCACCGCGCCGCTGCTTTCCAGATTCAGCGTGTAGCTACGCTCGCCGTTGTAATCGCCAGCATAATCAAGCCGCGTCACCAGGAACCGCCCGGTGAGCGTCTCGCCGCTTTCAAAGCTCAGCCGGTAATCGTCGATCACCCCCGCTAGTGCATTATTCTTGATCCGCACTTCGGCTGCAGACCCCGTAAACACCCCGGCGCCTGACACGCTCACCGATCGCACGCCTGCTCCCGACAGCAATTCGCGCCACGCGCCTGAATCCTTTGAGGTGATCGCCACTGCCTCGCCATTGATCGACAGCTGCGTCGTGCGCAGCCCACCAATCGTCGCGTAGCTAACCGGCGAACCGCCATTCCCCACCTTCAACAGAAAGGCACTGCCTTTTTCCGCTGCCATGATCTCTGCTCCTTATGCTGTTTCAAGAATCCGGACCCGGTGCTCGACGATCGCCACCCATGCCCCCGGCCCGTCGCGGATGATGCGGGATCGCAGCAGGGCCAGGCTCGCGATCCGCCACCCGCCCAGATCAGCGGGGATCGCCGCCATCGCTGCGTCTGCCGCCGCTGCCAGGGCATGCAGCCGCGCAGGGCCTTGCGCTCGATCGCGGATGAAAATTGCCGGGCGAAGCTCACACCCTGCCAGCCCCTTTGCGCCCCAATCGATGACAACCAGCTCGCCGAGTTCGGCATAAGGCGCGGTCGCCTTCACGGCTGGCCCCTCGAACACACCGTTCAGGGCACCGCCAAACGCCACGTCGTTGCGCAATGCCGCCAGCATCGCGATGTGTAACAGGGCTGCCGCGCTCACCGCAGCAACCGCCCGATCCAGCGCAGCCGCGGATCACGCACCAGCCGCCGCAGCAGCCCGCGCCCCTTCAGCTCAATGCCCTGCTCGACCGCGCTGACGACGACCGGCAATTCATCGCCGATGGCGCGCTCGATTTCCTCCACGCCGCGCGCGATCGCTGCATCCTTGGCGGCTTTCGCGATTGTTTTGGCGCGCTCCTCAATGCGGCTCATGTGTGCACCGCCCGGGCCGTCGCCAGCCCACGAAAGGGTCGCCACAGCGCGGTGATCGCGGCGGGTGGTGGCCGGGTCGTGTCGCGCTCGCTGAACAGATACCCCGCCAGCAGAACCGCCCCCTGCCGCACCGGGGCGGGCAGGCTGGTCCATGCCTCGGCGCGCCCGGCAATGCACGTCACGCGCAATTGCGCGGCACCGCCACCGTCGATCAGCCGCACCCAGCCATCGCCGCGCGCATCGATATCAATTTCATAGGCGTTGACCGGCAGCACCGTTGCAGTGCCAGCCGCTGTGAGCCCTTCGACCTGCGTGATCGCCTGTACCGGCGCGGCCAGCAACCGCTGCCAGCCGGATAGCGCCGGCAAATTCTGCCGCACCGTCCGCGTGATCAGCACCTGGCCCAGAAACTGTTCGGCCAGGCCAAGTGCCGTTTCAGCCAGTGCCGCAATCAGCACGTCATCATCGCTGCTGTCGATCCGCAGCATCGTCTTGACCGCCGCGACCGCGCTCGCGCGGTCCGTCGTCCCGAGCAGCACGCTGCCGGGTTCACCATTATTCATCATCCAGGTCCTTTTGTTGGCCGCGCTATCAGCGATTTACGCCGCACAGCACCGGATCAGCGATCGGGCTGATCCGGTGCCGCGTCGGCACACCGTCGATCAGGCGAGGGCGAACTTCATCAGCTTGATCGCTTCCGAATTGCTCACACAGCCGCCGATGCGCTTGGTCGCGTAGAAATTCACGAACGGCTTGTTCGAATAGGGATCACGCAGGATCGCTGTCTCGGTCCGCTCGGCGATAATGTACCCGGCGCGGAAATCGCCGAACGCGATCGACAGGCTGTTCGCGGCGATATCGGGCATGTCGTCCGCCTCGATCACCGGATAGCCAAGCAAGGTGGCGGGCTGCCCCGCCGCAAGGCTCGGGCTCCACAGGAACGCGCCATCGCTGGTCTTGAACTTGCGGATCCGCGCCAACGTGCTCGAATTCATCACGAAGCTGCCATTCTGACGATATGGCCCGCGCAGCGTTTGCACCAGGTCGATCAGTTTGTCCTGCGGATTGGCGGCAAAATCCCCCGCCGCGCCGCTTGCCACATATTGCAGCGTGCCAAAGGCGCGCGTTGCATCGGCGGTGGCGGCATTGGGGGCCTGCAGGAACCCCTTGGGCCGGTTGGTGCCGTTGCCGTTCACGAACGCCGCCCCTTCGGCCTTGGCGAATTCCATCGCGATTTCGCCCGCCAGCCACGCCTCGACATCGAATTGCGCATCATCGAGCATCGCCTGGCTCGCGCTGGGGTTGGCGAACAGCTCACCCATCGATGGCGCGATCTCGACAAATGTCGGCGTCGCGGTTTCGGCCCGCGCGCCTGTTTCCGCTGCCCAGCCCGAAGGTGTGCCGCCGGTGGTGATCAGCTTGCGATAGCCGGCCGAGCCGACCTTCACGACATTGGCGATGCTGCGAATGGGCGAGATGCTTTTCAGCGTGGCATCAATCACGGCATCGATTTCACGCGGCACCGCAAAGCCCCCCGCATCGCCCGTCACCCCCGTAAACGCCTTCATCTCGACGCTCGCGCCGCTCCGCAGAAACGTCTCGAACGCCGCGCCACCGGGCTCGCGCGCGCCACTCAACACCGGCCGCACCACGCCACCGGGCACCTCGACATGCTCAAAGCTCGCCTCGAGCGCATCCATCGTCACATCAGTCATGTCATTCTCCCAACACAAAAAACTCCCCGCGAATATCCCGGGGAGGAAAGCCATCCGGCGGATGGCGGAAGGGCGACAGCGATTGCCGCCCCGATCTGGTTTGCGGGCTAGTCTTCTGTAGCGATCAGCGCTTCTTGCGTGCCTCGCGTTCCAACACAGCCACGGCGCGGGTTTGCCAACCCGGTCCACCTGCCTTGAAATGATCGATCACGTCGCGCGGCAAACGAAGCGAAACCTGTTGCCGCTCGCTTCGCAAAGTGCCGACAGGACGACCTGGTTTACGCACCAGCGCGGCGGCGATAGGGTGCGGATGCACCCCATCTGCCGGGCGAGCACGAGCAAAATCCTCCTCTGTCCACAAGGGGTTTTCATCAAAATCAGCCGGCGGTGGGGGCTTAGGCATAACGCTGCATCTCCTTGTCATGGGCCCGCCGAAAACTGATGGCGCGAATGCCCCTCGCTGTCTCGCAATAGACCAGACAGAACCCTGCCCCGCCAATCCGCCCAAACGCCCGAAATCGCGTTTCGCCATAGTCGTAGCGGTCGTCGACAATCACGACCGGTGGGGTATCAAACCCTTGAAAATCCGACAGCGCGATGCCGTGCTTCACCAAATTGGCAGCGTCTTTTGCGGGATCAAAGTCTATCTTCACCTAATTTACCGTAGATGCAAATAATTAACCGGGCAAGCGATTATTCGCCGCTCACCCAGGGTGTCACCGCATGCACCCTGGCCAGCGGCTGCATCGGCTGCGCGACCAAGCTCACCTCGATCAAATCGACCGCCTTCAACTCACGGACGGGACCATGTCGCGCCGCCTTCACCCGATAACCGAATGACAGCCCTTTCACCCCGCCGCCGCGCACCAGCCCGGCGAGCCGCGCATCATCGATCCGGCCGATCACGCGCAGACCCCGCTTGTCCTCGCTCAGCTGCTCAATCACGCCAACGGGTGCCCCGTGATGCTGCCACAGCAACGGCACCGGCACGATCCGCCCGAACGCGCCGGGGCGCACCACATCACCGCCCCGGTCGACCGCGTCGAACACCGCCGCATAGCCCGCAAAGCGCACGCTCATTTGCCCCAGCCCGCCAGTCCCTGCTGCACGGCGATGCCTGCAATGCCGACCGCACCAAGCAACCGAACCAGCCAGGCAAGCCCGGTTTTCCAGAGCGACGCCTTGGCATCGCGCCACGCGGCGAGAAGCTCGCGAAGCTCGCCCAGGTCACGCCCTGCGCCGGCATCATCAAGCCCCATCCGCACTAACGCGCGGGTTGCGCCCAGATCGCCCGATTCCTCGACGATCGCGCGCAATGTCGAAAGATCTGCACCTTGTTCCTGCGCCTGCGTTACCAGCTGCACGAGTACCGTCCCATCATTCATATTGACCTCCTGCTTGTCGCGACGACTTGGCCTGATAGGTTTTGACGATGTCGCGAAAATGGATTTTGATTTTGGTCGTCTTGATCGCGCTCGTTGCGATCACCGAGCCCACAATTGATCGCGTGCGGGAATTTCTCGCCGTCGATTCATGTCTGGATTCCGGAGGGCGCTGGGATGAAAAACGCCAGCGCTGCGATCACGGCGCTTAAAGCCCCACCATCGCTCGTTTCTCCTCCAATGTCAGAAATTCGGCGGCCGACACTTGCCGCCACAGCCGCTCGCGGTCCTCGGCAAGCGCGGTCACCCGGTCGAGATCCACGCCGATCGCCGCACCCCCAAACCAGCCGCGTAACCCTTGCACCAGCCCGGCAAAGATCGTCTCGGCCAGCGGCAGGATCGACAGCCGCCACAGCGCCCGGTTCGCCTCGACATAATTGGCATAAGTCGCGTCGCCTGGCAGGCCGAGCAACATCGGCGGCACCCCGAACGCCATCGCAATCTCCCGCGCGGCTGCCGCCTTGGTGCCGGCAAAATCCATGTCGGCGGGCGACATACTCAATGGCTGCCAGCGCAGGCCGCCCTCCAGCAGCATCGGCCGCCCGGCATTGCCGCTGCCCGAAAAGCTCGCATCCATTTCAGCGCGCAACCGATCGAACTGTTCGCGCGACAGCGGCGATCCGTCACTCGGTTCATAGACCAGCGCGCAGGAAGGCCGCGCGGCATTGTCGAGGAGCGCCTTGTTCCACCGCGCCGCTGCATTGTGCACCGCAATCGCCCCCGATGCCGCGCCCAGACAGCCAAGTCCGTAATGATCATCGCTCGGGTTGAACGCCTTCAGATGCACGATCTGCGGCCGCCCGCCCGGATCATCCCCCGTCAGCCGCGTCACCTGTTCCCCGACGCGGTAGCGATAGGCGGCGGGCCAGCCCCGCGCATCAGGTTCCACGGTCACCCGCTCGGGCCGCAACGCGAACAGCTCGACCAGTTCGCCGTCGCCATCGGTGAGAAACTGGACATAGGCATTGCCGTGCAGCAGCAATTGCGCCGCCAAAGTTTCCGCCAGCACCTGCCCGCCCGATCGCGCCGCCAGCAGCGCCAGGATCGCCGGATCGGATGCGGTCAGCGGCGCGCCGCCCAGCCCCTGCGCCACCAGCCGCACGGCGCGCTGGGCAATCGCATTGCGCCCATAACCCTCGCGCAATTGCGCCTCATAGGACGCAGGCCACTCGCCGAGCATCGCCCCGGGGCCAAGCGCATAACGCGATAAAGCCGGGCGCGATTGCTCACGCCCGGCTGATTTCCAGCCAAAGATGTTCATGTTTTTCTCCGAACGGTGGGCCTCAGCCCGCCTTGGTTCCCACCCAGATCACATGCCGCGCGCCCTTGCCGCTCGCGCGGGCCCGCACCACCACTTCATCCACTGCGAACCCCGCATCGCGCATCCGCCGTGCGAACACATCATCGCTCGCCGCTGACCACACCGCCAACACCCCGCCCGCGGACAAGGCGTCCTTCGCCGCCGTCAGACCGGTCATCGTGTAGAGCCCGTCATTGCCCTTGCGGGTCAGCCCGTCGGGACCGTTATCGACGTCGAGCAGGATCGCATCGAACTTTGCGCGACCTCCCCTGATCACCGCGCCGACATCAGCCTCCACCACCGCCACGCGGGGATCATCCAGGCACCCGGCGGCAAAATCCGC
Organism: Sphingomonas sp. 28-62-11; assembly: GCF_002278865.1. Classification (NCBI taxonomy): domain Bacteria; kingdom Pseudomonadati; phylum Pseudomonadota; class Alphaproteobacteria; order Sphingomonadales; family Sphingomonadaceae; genus Sphingomonas; species Sphingomonas sp. 28-62-11. Next base: position 8,552 of record NZ_NCGB01000019.1, read on the forward strand.
CATTGGCCCCTTCGCCCAAGCGATCACGGCAGGCACCAGCTCCGCCACCGTCACCCGCGCTTTCGGCCCGAGCCGCGCGAGCAACGTCCGCAACGTAAAGCCCATGCCATACCCACCGACCAGCACCCGCGCATCCGCCCCCACCCGGTCGCACGCCAAATTGGCCAACGCCTCCTCCGAACCGCTCATCCGGCTCGACATCAATTCCTCGCGGCTCAGCATGATGAACCAGTCGGTCCCGCGCCGCACCAGCCGCATCTCGCCGCCGCCGGGCACCTGGGTGGTGTCAATCAGTTCACGTGGAATCATGGCGTGGCCTTAGATGGGGATGACGTGAAAGAGAACCATTGCCCCCTCCGTCATGCTGAACTCGTTTCAGCATCCACCGCGCCACCCGGTCTGTCGTCAATGAGGCGCGCTGGACCCTGAAACAAGTTCAGGGTGACGAATTTGTCGAATAGCGCACACCTCATTATACTCACCCCCATGCCGATGACCTTCGCCTCCTCGCCCATCGTGACCGCCGGCCTCGTCGTGCTGTTCGGTGTGCCCATCATCCTCTTCCTCTGGTGGGCGGCCGATGAGGATAGCGCGCGGCGCAAGCTTGGCTGGCTCAGCCCCTATATGCTCGTCATCATCCCGATCTATTCGGCGCTGATCGCCGGTGTCGGCTGGCTGTTCCAAGATCCACACACGTTAATGCTCGGCGGCGTCGTTGCCGCCTTCACGCTGAAGCCGGTTTACGATGCGTGGCGGCGCAAGCGGCGGGGTTAAAGTACCCGCACCGCCGCCACGCGCTTGCGCCCCAGCATCAACTCGCTCAACCCCCATACCAGGGCATCGGCGCGGTCCGGCGATCGTCCCGGCCCTTCATAACCGCCGCCCGTAATCAGCCCGCACAGCTCATCCTCCAGCGCCGGAAAGGCCCCTAGGTGCCGCACCCGTCCGCCTTCATACAGCGCGGCGACCGGTTCGGCGCGCGCCACCTTCCCCCGCGACGCATGCACCAGCCGCACCGGCAGCGCAGCATCGGCAGCGATCAGCACGCTTTTCACCATCGCACCGCCATTATTCGCTTCCGCCACCACCCGATCGGCACCGTGACGCGCAGCGCATGCCGCCACGGCGAGCGCCCATCCCTCTGGCCCCACCCCGCTGACGGTTGCATCCTCCAGCACATAACCGATCCCGTCATTGCCTAGCGCCACTGCCACGATGCCGCAGGCATCACCGCCAACGCTCGCGCTCGGATCGACCGCGACCACGACGCGCACCAACGGCGGTAGCGTTCGCACTCTGCATTCTTCCAACAGCGCCCGCGTCCACAGCGCACCAACCAGATCCTCGATCAGTTCGCCATCCAGCTCCTGCCGGCCGAGCCGTGTGCCGCCATAATCAGCGGTCATCGCTGAGATGAACGCATCGGGCAGCATCCGGTTATCCTGCGTCCTCCCCGTCACGGTGACTGTATCGGCGGCGGCACGAAGCGCGCGCAGCAACGAAATCGGGCGCGGCGTCGTCGTAACCAGCGCGCGCGGCTGCTGCCCCACCCGAAGGCCCATCATCAGCATGTCCCAACTTTCCTGGGGATAGGCCCATTTGGCGAGTTCATCGCCCCAAGCATGACTGTGTTGCGGCCCGCGCAGAGCATCCGGATTCTCCCCCGAATAGCAAAGCGCCTGCGCCCCGGATCGCCACACCAGCCGCCCGCGCGACGGCTCCCATTTCGGGCGGGTCGCGGCAGGCGAAATCGCCAGGATACCGCTTTCCCCCTCGATCATCACCCGGCGTACATCGCCGATCGTCGCGCCAATCAGTCCGATTCGTGCTTCGCCATCACTTTCGGCAACGCTGCGTACCCATTCCGCCCCGGCCCGCGTTTTGCCAAAGCCGCGCCCTGCCAACATCAGCCACACTCGCCATTCACCCGGCGGCGGCAGTTGGCGCGGGTCTGCCCAGAACGACCAATCATTGAGCAGCGCGCGCCAGTCGCCAATCCCGTTCAACAGGGTTGCTCGATCAGGCGCTGCTGCAAGTCTTGCCGCCAGGCTAATCGCGCGCATCAATCGTTCCCGTCCAGCCGCGCGAGCCGCCGCAACACCTCTGCCCGCGCGGCATCGTCATTGCTTTCCACCGCCACTTCGGCGTGGAGGCGCGCATAGACCTCCGGACGCTTCGCCTTGAGCATGAACATCGCCAGCGCATCCGAATAATTGCGGACCGTGCCGACCTTCTTACCGGCATAGAAAACCGGCTTTGCCACGCCGCGCTTGGCACGCTCGATCACCAGCTGCTCAAGCTCGTCGAGCGCCTCGGCGATGGCGGCATCCCATTGGCTGGCAAAGGCTGCGGTCTTAGCCCGGTGCTCGTACAGCGCCGATGTCGATACCCCGGCCAGCTTGGCCGATTTGCTGACATTGGCGTTCTTCGCCAGATGCTGCAGAAAGGTAGCGCGACGCGCGGTGATCGTCGGTGACTTCGTCGTTGCCTTCTGCGCCATCATTGTTCCCAAAACAAAGGGGCGGCCCGGCTTTCGCCCGACCGCCCCTAATGGCTCCACGTCCTCATCGCCGAATCACAATTCTTCAGCGTTCCTGATATGTACCGAAACAGCGTGACGATGTCAAGATGAAATAACCGATCTGGTTATTTAATTGCCCTCAGAACTTGAATACGGCACCAAGCGCCGCCTTGTTCGCGCGCAGGGTGCGATCATACACGGTCCGATTATATTCGGCCCGCAGCGAGATGTGCCGGTTCACCGCCAGCTCAGCACCGCCGCCATAAGTGATCCCGCCGTCGGTTTGCTCCCGCACCAACCGGGGGCCCGCCGCCGGGATTGTGGTGCGATCGGTCTGCAGCCAGCGATAACCCGCCCGCCCATAAACCAGCAGTCCGGGCGTCAATGTAGAGCCAAAGCGCGCGGTAAGATCATAGGTCAGCCCTGGATCGACGAGATATTGGCCGCGCGTTCCGGTCTGGCGCACGGCCTTGCCGCCGCCGCCTGTGGCCCCTTCGGCGCCCAGCACGATGTTACCGATCTGAACGTCATAGCCGATGAAAGTACGGTATCCGACCCCATCCTTTCTTGCGCTGCGCGTTGCGCCAATATTGCCAGGGTCCTGACGAACGCTGATGCGATCGTGGCTCACCTCGACGCCAGACGAGAACCCGTTGAACCGGGGCGCATCCTCGGCATGGGCAATATGGGGAACGACGAACAGAATGAATGCGCCTGCGGCAATAAACAGCTTCATGAAAAACCTCCTTTAGTGAACGATGATCGTCGGCTTGGGTGCCGTTGATGATCGAGTGATGGAGGTGTCTCGTGGAGCACGCGTCAGTTGAGTGTGGAGATTTAGGGGAGAAGATTTGCCCGGATCAGCCGCAATAGCGGACGCATGCACCGGTACGATCTCGATGCAGTAGTTCGCGTCGATGGACAATCAGCGCCACCTTTGCAACAGGAGCCCGCCTGACGGATGTTCCCGCGTTGGCGGGGCCATGCACAGGCTTTTGTCGACTGAATGTTTGTGTGTGCAGGCTTGAGGAGCAGATTTTGGGACCCATCGACACACTTCTTTCCCCTGTCATCCTGTTTTTCGTACTTGGCGTGCTCGCCGCCGCCGTTCGCTCCGATCTTGCAATCCCCGAAGCCATGGCAAAGGCCATGTCGCTGTTTCTGATGGCCGCGATCGGCCTGAAAGGGGGTGTGCAGGTATCGGAAGCCGGTTTCAGCGGGGGAATGATTGCGGCAAGTGCGGCCGGATTGGTTCTCAGTTTCGTTCTGCCCTTCCTCGCCTTTGCCGCCTTGCGCAGCTTCGGACGGCTTGACACCCTCAACGCGGGAGCAGTCGCCGCCCATTATGGCTCGGTCAGCGTGGTGACCTTTGCAACTGCGAGCGAGGCGTTGACGCGGGGCGGCATCGCGCCAGCCGGCTACATGGTGGCGGTGCTGGCGGTGATGGAAACCCCTGCCATTGTATCGGGAATGCTACTTGCGAAGCGTGGTAACCAGGGGCAGCCGCGCACCGGCGGGCATTTGTGGCGCGAGGTTTTCTTCAACGGCTCGGTGGTGCTCTTGCTTGGCGCATTCGCCATTGGAGCGATCGTAGGCAAGGCGAAATATGAACCGATCGCCCCGATGTTCACCGGGCTCTGGTCGGGCATCCTGTGCCTGTTCCTGCTGGACATGGGGCTGATCGCGGTTCGGCGGCTGCGCGACAGCCAAGCAATAACGCTCCGCCTCGCGATCCTTGGGGTTGCATTGCCCATTATCAACGGCTTGATCGGCGCGATCGTTGCACGGCTTGTCGGCCTTGACGTTGGAAGCGCGGCGGCGCTGTCGATCCTCGCGGCAAGTGCCTCCTATATTGCGGTTCCAGCGGCAATGCGGCTCGCCCTGCCCAAGGCCGACGCCGGCATTTACCTGTCGATGAGCCTTGCCATTACCTTCCCGTTCAATATCGTTTTCGGCATTCCCCTGTTCATCGCGCTGTCGACGGCGCTGGCGAGGTAACCATGACTGAACTCGTGCAGCGCAAACGGCTGGAAATCATCGCCGATCTTGAGTTCGCTGACTGGTTGGCGGACGAAGCCGACGCCGTCGGCATCACGCATTTCACGATCGTGCCGACGCTCGGTGGGAAAGGTGCCCATGGGCGCTGGCGCAACGATGGCGTGGGTGGTCAGGGAAAATGCCTGTTCATCACCGTGACGAGCGGCATTCGGGCAAGTGCGCTGATTGACCGAATTGGGCCGTTGCTATCCGACTATCGCATGGTACTGGATCTAGCCGACGTCGAGGTGGTGCGGGGCGATCGCTTCTGATCGCATCCGCGTCACCACCCCTTACGCAACGTCCCGCAACGGTTGCACCGGCGGCAAAACCATCTCGAACACGGCGCCGCCCCCGGCACGCGGGCGCAAGGTCGCCTGGCCGTGATGCGCAACGGCAATCGCGCGCACCACCGACAGGCCAAGCCCCGATCCGCCGCTAACCCGCGCACGTGACATCTCGGCGCGCCAGAAGCGCTCGAACGCGCGTGCCGCCGCCGCCTCACTCAACCCCGGCCCGCGATCGAGCACGCGCAACACCACCGATCCGTCGTGAAAACTCGTCTCGACCTCCAGTGGCCCGCTGTCGGGGGCATATCGAATCGCATTGCTCAGCACCGCTACCAGCGCCTGACGCAGCCGGGCAGCATCGCCGAGCATCGGCGCGTGCGCCAGATTGCAGATCACGGTGAGCCCGGCGGCTTCGAGATCGGGTCGCATGGCCTCGATCGTCGGTCGCACCTCATCGGCCAGGTCAATCGTCGCCACTTCAAGCACCAGCTGGTTTGAATTAACAAGGCTGATCGTCCGCAAATCATCGACCAGCCCGGTCAGCGCATCGACCTGGTGAATCAAGCTGTCGATCTGCCGGGCGTCGGGCGCGAAGACGCCGTCCTGAATGCCGTGCAGCCGCCCGCTTAACACGGTCAGCGGCGTGCGCAGTTCGTGCGCGATGGCGGCAGTGCTTTCCTTCAACTCACGCTCGGCATGCTCCAGCGACTCGGCCGTCGCGTTGAAATCCTGGGTCAGCTGGTCTTCCTCGATCGAGGCGAAGCGTACCGACGTGGCCCGCGCATCGAGCCGCCCCTCGGCCACCGCGCGTGCCGCAGCGGCTACGTCGTTCAGCCCGCCCCCCACCCGCCGCAACAGAATCGCACCGACGCCGAATGCACCCAGCGCCGCCGTTACGGTGAAGATGAACAACGCAATGAACGATCTGTTTATAATATCTTGCTGGATCACCTTATGATCCCTCAACAGCGCTCGGATCTGATCGGGCTCTGGTACCCGCCCCGCCTCGAATGCGACGCCGGCCTTGCGCGCTTCGGGCGACAACGAATCCAGGATGCGCGTTTGCTCAAAAATGTCGTAAATCTGGGATTCGGTGATGACGATCGCCGCGCAAATGAGCACCGATACCGCCAGCACCGTGGCAAGCTGAGTTGAGAGCAACCATCGCTTGCTCAACCGCGCGCGCCAGCTCACGCCGCTTCCAACCTATATCCGATACCGCGCACCCCCGCACACAGCCCGACAGCGCCAGCGGCCTCCAGCTTGCGGCGGAGCTTGCTCATATGGCTATCAACCGTGCGTTCGAGCGCATCCCCCTCGGGCAGGCACGCATCGAGCAATGCCGCGCGGGTGAACACGCGCGACGGGCTGCGCGCGAGGTGCGCGAGCAAGCGATATTCGGTCAGCGTCAGATCGAGCGTCGCCGGCGCGTCGCCACCCGTCACGCGAGCGATATAGGCTTCGGGGTCAATCTCAATCGGCCCCCAGCGGATCGTGCGATCCCCCGCGTTTTCACCGCGGACCCGCCGCAGCACGGCCTTGACGCGCGCAACCACTTCAAGCGGGTTGAACGGCTTGATGACATAATCATCGGCACCGAGACTAAGCGCGAGCAGCTTGTCGAGATCTTCCGCGCGCGCTGTCGCCATGATGACCGGGGTACCACCGCGTCGGCGAATTTCACCCAGCACGGCCACCCCATCCAGCTTGGGCATCTGCACATCGAGCAGCACCAGATCGGGCCGCAGCGTCTGGTGATGCATCAACGCGACCTCACCATCGCCCGCCGTGACGGTGCGAAACCCCTCCCGGTCGAGATAGGCTGTCAGGATCTGCGCAATATCGGCATCATCCTCGGCAATCAGGATCAGCGCGTTATCGGTCGGTCGGTTCTGGCTGGCGTCAGTCATCGCTCATCCTCTGGCGGTACGCGTATCATGCGCATCAGTGCCATAATCTCCAGCCCCGGCTTTGCGATTGCATGGGGCAAGTGTGGAGATTGGGTGGAGGGGGGAGGCTAGGCGACCGCAATCCCCGCCAGCACCGCGTTCCATGCCGCGATCTCATCGTCGTAACGTTCGATCACCCGCAGGTCGCTGGCGGTGCCGGTAGCGGGGTCGACCGTCACCGATCCGCGCCATTCGACCGTCGCATTGCCCGAAAGCGTCACCATGCCGTCACGCGTGGCGGATGCGCGGACCATGCCGCCACGGTTGAAGACGGTGAGCGGGTTGTCGTAGGCGATCCGCCCGGTCAGGCAGGCCGCGAAGGTCGATGCGGCCATCGCGCTGCCGCAACTGTTGGTGAGCCCCACCCCGCGTTCAAAGGTACGGACGAACAGATCGGCCCCGCGCTGCTCGACGAAGGAAACATTGGCGCGGTTGGGCAGCCAATCGGGCGCGGCTTCGCATACCGCGCCGATCGCGCTCAGTTCGGCATCGTCGATCGTATCCACAAAGCTGATCAGGTGCGGGTTCGGGATCGCCACTGCGGTGAACAATCGGTCGCTCGGCAAGCCCGGCAGGAGGGCATCGACCACGTGGGTTGGCCCCACCAGCGGCCAGCGCGTCAAATCCAGATCGGCCGGCCCGGCCGTCTCCCTTACGGTGAATACTCCCGGCGCCAGATCAGCATCGCGGGCAACCTCAGCCGTGCTTGTCTTCAGCTGCACCGTCGCCTGGGTCACCCCCAACGCCTCAAACCCCGCCCGCGCCACGCACCGCAACCCGTTCAAACACGTCTCCGCCTCCGAACCATCCGAATTAAACATCCGCATCGAAAACGGGGCGTTCGTACTACCATGACTAAGCAGCAAGATTCCGTCACCGCCCACCGGCCCAGTGCGATCCGCCAATGCCCGCGCGATGCCCGCCCATTCGGCATCGCTGAGCGGCATGCCCCGCGCGTCGATCAGCGGAAAATCATTGCCCGATCCGTGGCAGTTGATGAAATCGATCTGCATATGCGGGTATATAGGATGGGGACCGGAAAAAGTCCCCAACCCTCACTTGGGCGGTGGCGGCAGGAAGTGATAGGCGCAGAGCTTGTTGCCATCAAGATCGCGGAAATAGGCGAAATAGGCGGGCGAATTGTCACCCCCGCGCGGGCCGGGATCACCTTCGTTGGTGGCCCCCAGCTCAAGTGCCTTGGCGTGGAACGCCGCCACCGCCTCACGGCTTTCCAGCCCGAATCCGGCCAGCGTGCCGTTGCCGATCGTCGCTTCATTGCCGTCATACGGCCCGAGCACCCCGAAAAGGCTCTTGCCCGGCCGCCCGTATAGCCGCCCGCCGCTCGGGTGATTGAAGAACGTCTTCATCCCGATCGTTTCGAGAAGCGGATCATAAAAGGCTTTGGCGGCGTCGAGGTCGTTCGATCCGACGGTGGCATAATTGAGCATGGCGATATCCCAGGTTCGGTAGAAATAAGGATCAGGCGAAAGTGGCGACGAGCGCCTTTTCGGCGGTTACGATCGGCGTGAAGCTCGGCCGCGCGAGGATCGCGTCGACATAAGCTGCCGTCTTCGGCCAGCGTGCCGGGTCGATCACCAGATTGGCGTGATCGAGGTTCACGAACGGGCTGCACACCGAAATATCCGCCAGCGTGATCCGGTCCTCGACCAGAAATCCGCTCGCGGGGATCACGCCCTCGAGATAATCGAGCAATGGCGGCAGTTCGACATCTGCAGCATTGGCGGCAATCGCCTCGTCAAAGGGTCGCTTGAGCATCTTGGGCAGCAGGAACCGGTTCGAAAAAATCTTGGCGGCGACCGCAAAGAAAATCGAATCGGCAAATTCCTCGAACCAGATCGTGCGGGCATGCGCGATCGGCGCCTTAGGGATCAGATTAGCCTCGGGGAATTTGGCCTCGAGATAAGCGCAAATCGCTGTCGAATCCGAAATACAAAAGTCCGCGCCATGATCGGCACCGGGATCACGAAAGCCGGGGATCTTCCCGAACGGGCTTGCTTCCGAAAACGCCGGGCCACCACGACCAAGGCCAGCGGGCTCGAGCGTCAGCGTGAGGCCCTTTTCGGCGGCAAACGCCATCACTTTGCGAACGAAGGGCGAAATGGTTGACCCGTAAACGATCATGGAAGCTCTCCCTTGATGGCTATCATTGTTGTCGTCTGTGCTAGCCGATTAGGTTGCAGATCGCCACCGTTTTTGCGGACTTGCCGAGCCCCAAAATCATTAAGGGCGCGGCCTCGTTCAACGCAGCTGATAATGCGCCGCGACCCGATCAAGCGCGAGGCATAGCACCAGCTTGCCCGCCCGCGCTGGCCATCCAAGCGCCTTTTCGGCCATCGGCAAGCCTTCACCAGCACACACCACGCGCCACAACACGTCACTCAAGCCCGGCCCTGCGGCATCGATGGCAGCATCGAAGCGGCGCTTGGCCGCGATTTGCGCCAGCGTCGGATCATCGACGCTTGGCGCACCCCGCCAGCCGCGGGCGATGGGCGCCGCTTCCCACCGCATCGTGACACTGGGACCGAGCGATGCCGTTTCGTAATCGGCGCGGAGCCGCTCGCCAGCTTCGAGTTGTCGCGGATCAACCAGCCCCCGCGCCGCCAACCATGCGAGCGGCGATTCCGCAAGATTCACCGTTACGCTGCGGCGGCGCGGCAACGTCTTGCCCCCAGCTTGCGTACCGTTGGGCGGATTTGCGTTCACCGGGCCGAGAAGATCAATTTCGCGTTCCACCAATTCCCGCATCGCCACCTCCTGCAGTCGCCGAGTCACCCTTCACATTTCCACGCTTGCCATAAAGGATGGTTTGTAGGAAAGTTGTTTTACCGATTTGGTTATTTTTGGGGTGCAAGATGATCACCGCTATCCGTGAAGTCCGCCGCGCCAAGCACATGACTCTCGAGGATGTTGCCCGCGCCTGTGTTCCACCCACCACCGCGCAGACCATCGGTCGGCTCGAAACCGGGACGCGAACGGTGTCGGTCGGCTGGCTGAACCGGATCGCCGATGCGCTGGGTGTTACCGCAGCCGATCTGGTTGCGTTGCCCGATCGACCCGAGATCGCGGTCGCGGCAATCCTTGATGCATCGGGTGCGCATGCCCCCCGCCACCCCGCCGTGCTTGCTCCGCTGGCCGCGGCACCCGGTACGATCGGTATTACCGTCTCCACCAGCCTGGGTGACTACCGCGCCGGCGACGAAATCTGGTGCGAGCCGCTTGATCCCGCGCATTTTGTCCGCGCGCTCAACCGCGACGTGCTCGTTCCCCGCGCGGCAGGCCGATTCCTGTTCGGGCGGCTGATCGGTCGGGAGGCCCCAGCTGGGGCAGGCACGTCCGGCAAGCTGCAACTGCTCCCACTCGGCGCTGGCAATCGCCAGCAGGTGGTAGCAGACCCAGCCTGGATCGCCCAGGCTATCCGACTGGTACGCGCACTATAGCGCCAGGATCGCAATGAAATGGTGGGCGATGACGGGCTCGAACCGCCGACATTCTCGGTGTAAACGAGACGCTCTACCAACTGAGCTAATCGCCCGCCCCATGACGGGCAGACCTTCCCGTGCCAAACCGCAGCGGTTTCCGCAAGCCCCGTCCCCGCGCCGAGCATGCAAGATGATCAGCGAGCGGATGATCGACTGTGCACATGCATCAGTGGCTGGAGCTAGTTTAGCGGCGAACCACCCTAAGCGATGATTGCCCCGATCCGTTTGGCCGCTCGCCAATATTGATGCATTCCATCGCGCGCCTTGGCGGATAGCTGCATATAGGCACGGCGACGATCGAAAGGATCAGCCTCGCGCTCAAACAGTCCCGCCTCGGTCATGCGGCTGATCCATCGCAGCGCCGTGGTGGGTGCAACCGCCGCGGCGATGCATAGGCTCGACACCGAAACCCGCGCCTGTTCAAGATCGGCAGCACACAGATCGAGCAGCATATCCCAGGCGGGATCCTCAAAAAGGCCCTCACCGAAAAACTGATCCCGCAGTCGGCGTCCCCGGATCACCTGGCGGATTTGCGCGGCCGTCACGGGAACATCGTCGCCGTCGTCGGGACCACGATAGGCCACTGCCCGATCGCCCAGCATCGACGGTCGCAGCCCACCTTGATCAGCCCTGGTCAATCGCGAAAGCGTCTCCGCAATGCGCGCGACTTCGGCGTTCAGCTTGCTGAGTCGTTCCGAATCACGGTAGCGATCATCATTACCCTGTCGCACCCTGCCGCCGCCGACATGGGCGAACGCAATCACCAGGGCCGCCACGCGTTCAGCGATTGACGGGGCACACAGCAGTTGCACATTGCCGTCAAAAAGGCATGCGGTCACTTCATCAATCTGGCTATCATCAAGCGCGATGACGACCGACGCGCCGTTGACCGAACGCCATGCCACAACCGCATCCAGTGCGCCGCCCAAAGTATCGCCAGCGCTGCCCGCCTCGATCAGCACGCCGTCAATCACTGGGCCTTGCGTAAGCACGGCCGTCGCTTCGCTCAACGATACTGGGCCAATCATCCGGGCACCTGCCAGCACCAGCGCTTCCTGCCCTTCCCGGATATGCCCGGCAGCCTCCCCGATCAGCAGCACCGCTGGTTGCGGCCGATAGTCCGGTTGGTTCAACGCGTCGTTCATGCCCTTGCTCCATTGTTCATGGAGACCATCATACGCAATTCACGCATGGGGATACGTAACGATCGCTCCTAAATGGAGCCAAACACATGATCTTGCGTATTAAACGCACCGAAACGGATGCATTCCGACGCCGGACAAGCGATTAATCGAGCGCCTTGACGATATCCTCGACCATCTTCTTGGCGTCGGCGAGCAGCATCATGGTGTTATCCATGTAAAACACATCATTGTCGACGCCGGCATAGCCGACCCCGCCCATGGAGCGCTTGATGAACAACACGGTCTTGGCCTTTTCGACATCGAACACGGGCATACCATAGATGGGCGATCCCTTGTCGGTCTTGGCGGCCGGATTTACCACGTCGTTCGCACCGATGATGAAGGCGACGTCGGTCTGTGCGAATTCGCTGTTGATGTCTTCCAGCTCAAACACATCGTCATAAGGCACGCTCGCTTCGGCGAGCAGCACGTTCATGTGCCCGGGCATACGGCCTGCGACCGGGTGGATCGCGAACTTCACCTTGACGCCGTGTTCTTTCAGCTTGTCGGTCATTTCGCGCAGCACATGCTGGGCCTGCGCCACCGCCATGCCGTAACCGGGAACGATGATGACCTGTTCGGCTTGGCCCATCAGGAAGGCTGCGTCTTCGGCACTGCCGCGCTTCCAGGGGCGCTGCTCCTTCGCCGCACCGTCGCCCGCACCACCGCTATCGCCGCCAAAGCCGCCGGCGATCACGCTGATGAAGCTGCGATTCATCGCCTTGCACATGATGTAGCTCAGGATCGCGCCCGACGAGCCGACCAGCGCGCCGGTGATGATCATCGCGGTGTTATGCAGCGTGAACCCCATCGCCGCCGCCGCCCAGCCCGAATAGCTGTTGAGCATCGAGACGACGACCGGCATGTCCGCCCCGCCGATCGGGATGATCAACAGGAAGCCGATCACGAAGGCGAGCGCGGTGATCGTCCAGAAGATCCACGGGCTCTGATCGGTCGTGAAATAAGCGATCAGGCCGAGAATTCCCGCGAGAACGCCGAGATTGATCACATGGCGGCCCGGCAGCATAATCGGCTTACCGCCCATATTGCCGTTCAATTTCAGAAACGCGATCACAGAGCCCGAAAAGGTGATGGCACCAATCGCGACGCCAAGCCCCATTTCGATCCGGCTCGGCACCAGGATCATCCCATCGGCATCCATGATATCGAACGCCAATGGGTTAAGGAACGCAGCCACGCCCACCAATACTGCGGCCATGCCGACCAGCGAGTGAAAAGCGGCGACGAGCTGCGGCATATCCGTCATCGCGATTCGCCGCGCGGTGACCACGCCGATCACTGCGCCGATACCGATCGCAATCAGAATTTCGCCGATGCTGGCAACCGAATGGACCGCAAGCGTTGTCCCGACCGCGATTGCCATACCGATCATGCCATAGCGGTTGCCCTCACGGCTGCTGGCCGGCGATGACAGCCCGCGCAATGCGAGGATGAAACACACCCCGGCGACCAGATAGGCCAGGGATACCCAGGGATTAACCGGCGCTGCGTGTTCCATCGTTCAACTAACCCCCAAAGCTCTTCCCAGCATGTGCTGGCTTACCCCGTTCGACAAAGCACATTCGTTGCGCGATACCCCAGCCTTGGCCGGGGCGGTCGCATCAATGCTTGGCCGCTGGCCGATCTTTTTTCTTGTACATGGCGAGCATCCGGGCGGTGACGGCAAAGCCGCCAAAGATGTTGACGCTGGCCAGCACCACCGCCAGCAGCCCGAGATATTTAGACACTGCTGATCCTTCCGCCGCGCTCGCGACCAGCGCACCGACGATGATCACCGACGAGATCGCGTTCGTCACCGCCATCAGCGGCGTATGCAGCGCAGGCGTGACCGACCAGACGACATAATAGCCCACGAAACAGGCCATCACGAAGATCGACAGGGTAGAAACAAAATCCATGATAATCCCCTTGATCAGCCCAGCAGCCGTGGATTGACGACAGCACCGTCCTTGGTCAGCCGGATTGCGTCGCCGATTTCTTCGTCGAGCACGGGCTTGCCCGCTTCCTTGTCCCAAAAGGCGCTCAGGAAGTTGAACAGGTTGCGCGCAAACAGGGCAGAGGCATCTGCCGCAAGGCGACCAGCCACATTGCGATGACCGACGATCTTCACGCCATGAACGGTAACTACATCGCCGGCAACCGCACCTTCGACATTGCCGCCCGCCTCAACCGCGAGATCGACGATCACGCTGCCCGGCCGCATCGTCGCGATCTGTGCATCGCTGATCAGGCGCGGCGCTGGCCGCCCGGGGATCAGCGCTGTGGTGATCACGATATCCTGCTTGGCGATATGGCTCGACACCAGCTCAGCCTGCGCCGCCTGATATTCGGGGCTCATCTCGCCAGCGTAACCGCCTGCGCCTTCACCCTCGATGCCCTTGACGTTCTCAACGAAGATCGGCTTGGCACCCAGCGACTGGATCTGCTCCTTCGTCGCGCTGCGCACATCGGTGGCGGAAACCTGCGCGCCCAGACGGCGCGCCGTCGCGATCGCTTGCAAGCCTGCAACGCCGACGCCCATCACGAAAACGCGCGCCGCCGAAACCGTACCGGCCGCGGTCATCATCATCGGAAAAGCGCGACCATATTCCGCAGCACCGTCAAGCACGGCCTTATACCCGGCCAGATTCGACTGTGACGACAGGATATCCATCGATTGGGCGCGGGTGATTCGCGGCATGAATTCCATCGCCAGCGCCTCGAATCCGCCTGCGGCATAAGCATCGACGCGTGCCCGCTCGCCAAAGGGATTGAGGCTCGCGACGATCCATGCACCCGGCGCGGCGCCGGCAAGGCTCGCCGGATCGGGGCCCTGCACACCCAGCACGATGTGCGCGCCCGCCAGTGTGGCAGCCCGGTCGCCCAAGGTAGCGCCTGCATCGGCAAACTGCGCATCGGCAATGGCAGCACCAGCACCCGCGCCGGCCTCAACCGACACGGTTGCACCTAATGCGATGAATTTCTTGACGGTTTCGTGCGTTCCGGCCACGCGGTTTTCACCGGTGGCCTGCTCCTTCAACAGGGCGATCTTCACCGCCGGGTCAGCCCGCGATCAGCCAGACGACGAATGCGGCGATCGCAAAGGACGCCACCGCGCCCCATTTCATCACGCCCATGACTTTGCCGTAGGTTTGTTCGTGCGCCTTGATGTCGCCATTGCCGGTCATTCGCGATTACCCCCCACAAGCGTATCTGTTGGCCATAGCCCTTAACCGTGCGGCGTCAGCACCTCAAGCCCCGCCTGCAACCCTTACGCACGGGCCAAATCTCCGTTGGCGCCTTTAAGCCCCCCTTTACCCCCTGTCGTTAAGGTTACCGGCTGGAACAGGGTTGCATGGGGACGGCTGTATGACGCGCAATGGCCAGCGCTTGCTGATGTTGATCGATGACGAGCCAGCGCAACGCCGCCTGGTCGCGGCGCTTGCCGCGCGGGGCGGGTGGCGTTCGGTGTTCGCCTGTGATGGCGAAATGGCGATCGCGACGCTTGGTACGCAAGACGGGATGCAGCTCGATGCGATCCTCATCGATCATTGGGCGCCGGAGGCTGACCCTACCGCGCTGATTACCGAGCTGCGGCTGCGCCGCCCCTCGCTCCCGATCCTGATGCTGACGGCCAACGGATCGGTCGCACAGGCCGTGGGCGCGATGCGCGCTGGCGCCACCGATTTCCTGGTCAAGCCACTCGCGCCCGAACGCCTGCTGTGCGCGCTCGAGGCTGCGGTCGCCAGCACCACGGCGGGTGAGCTTCGCCCGCTAACCGAGAAAATCCCTGCGCTGCTAGCCTTTGATGAGATCGTCGGTTCCGAACCGATGTTCCGCGCCGCCCTCGCCATTGCCGCCAAGGCCGCCCGCGCCCGCGTTGCCGTGCTGCTCGAAGGTGAAAGCGGCGTCGGCAAGGAAGTGGTGGCAGAGGCCATTCACGCTGCGTCCCCACGCGCCAAGAAACCAATGATCACCGTCAATTGCGGCGCGATCCCCGCCAACCTCGTCGAATCCGAACTGTTCGGGCATGAGAAAGGCGCGTTCACTGGCGCGTTCGAACGCAAGCTGGGGCGGTTCAGCGAAGCTGATGGCGGCACGATCTTCCTCGACGAAGTTGGTGAGATGCCGCTCGAAGCGCAGGTGAAACTGCTCCGCGTGCTGCAATCGGGCGAAATCCAGCCGATCGGCGCGCGCCACACGCGCGAAGTCGATGTCCGCGTGATCGCGGCCACCAACAAGCGCTTGCTCGATGAGGTTGAAGCCGGGCGCTTCCGGGAAGACCTGTATTACCGGCTCAACGTCGTCCAGGTGACGATCCCCCCCTTGCGCGAACGCACCGGTGATATTCCGGCACTCGCCCGGCACCTCCTCGCGCGGATCGCCGAACAGCCAGGCCTGCGCCCGATCGGCATCACTGATGATGCGCTGCAACTTCTGGTCAATTACGATTGGCCGGGTAACGTCCGCCAGCTCCAGAACGCGCTGTTCCGCGCCGCCGTGCTGTGTGAGGCGAACGCGCTGACCCGCGCCGATTTCCCGCAAATCGCAGCGCTCGGCGCCAAGCGGCTGGCGGGTGCAAGCACCACTTCTGCCACACCCGCCAGCGGCGGCGTGACGTTGTTCCGCCCGGACGGCAATATGCGTGCGCTGGAGGAGATCGAAGCCGATGTCATCCGCCTTGCCATCGGCCATTACCGTGGCCGAATGACCGAAGTTGCCCGGCGGCTGGGGATCGGGCGTTCGACGCTCTACCGAAAGCTGGGCGAGTTGGGGATCGACAACGCGGCGGCGTGAGGTCTAGCGCCCCACCAGCGCTTGATCCTTGCACCCCCGCCATGCGCGCAACGCCTGCACGGTTTCCGCGACGTCGTGCACGCGGAGCAACTGTACCCCGGCCTCCGCGCCCTTCAGCGCCAGCGCGAGCGAACCGCCGAGACGCTCGCCCACCGGCGCTTCGTTTGACAGAGCGCCTATCATCCGCTTGCGGCTCGCGCCGAGCATGATCGGGCAACCCAGCCCATGAAACATCGCCAGCCCGTTGAGCAGCGCCAGATTCTCGGCCAGCCCCTTGCCGAAGCCAATGCCGGGATCGATGATGATCCGCGCACGATCCACGCCCGCCGCCACGACTGCCGCGATCCGCGCCTCGAGCCAGTCGTATACCTCGATCAGCACGTCACCATAGCCGCTGCCGCCGTGCGGCCCTTTGGCGGGCTCCGGCGAGTGCATCAGGATCACCGGGCAATCGGCCTTCGCCACCACCTCCAGCGCGCGATCGTCCCAGAGCAGCGCCGACACATCGTTGATGATATGGGCGCCCGCCGCCAGCGCCGCCTCCATCACCGCGGCCTTGCGCGTATCGACCGAGACGATCGTTCCGCTTTTCACCAGCCGCTCGACCACGGGCAGCACGCGCTTCACCTCATCGCCTTCCCACACCGGTTTCGCGCCGGGGCGCGTTGATTCGCCGCCCAGGTCGATCAGACTCGCGCCTTTGGCGGCCATGTCGAAACCGGCGTCCGCCGCGGCGACGGGATCATCCTCCAGCGCGCCGCCATCCGAAAAACTGTCAGGCGTGACGTTCAAAATGCCCGCAACATGCGGCTGATCGAGCCGCAGCACGCGATCGCCCAAGGTCAGCGGCGGACGGGGTTTGACGATAGCGCGGTGGATTTCGACTGCCGTTTCGTCCTGCGCCAGCTTCTGGTCGAAATCGGCGATCGTCACCGTGCGACGCTGCTTGCCCTCGGTCACCTCGTACGCGGCGAACCACAGCATCCCGCCCGCCAGCCGCGCCACTTCGCCATCACGGCCGACGGGACTGTCGACGAACTGGATCGGGCGAAGGTGCATCGTCGCTACGGCTGGGTCGCCAGCAGATAGGTCTTGCGCAACGCATCGATCGGCGCGAGGCCGTCGGGCGTGTCGTAATGCCAGAAGGTCCAGCCATTGCACGCCGGTGCACCCTGGACCGTCGCGCCAAGCTTGTGGATCGAGCCGACCGCGCCGCACACGCTTTCGAGGCTGCCATCGGCGCGGACCAGCGCGCGGTGGCGGCGCTTGGCATCGCTCAGCACGCGGCCCGGCGTCAGATACCCGTTCTCCACCAGCACCCCGAATGCGACCTTGGGCGCGGTTCGCGGCGACTGCATCGTCACCAGCGCCGATTCATCGAGCGGCAGCGCGGCGGCGATCCGTTCGAGCGCCGCGTCGCAATAGCCCAATTCCTTCTCGATACCGATCCAGCGCCGTCCCAGCCGCTTGGCCACCGCACCCGTCGTGCCGGTGCCGAAAAACGGATCAAGCACCACGTCCCCCGGCTTTGTGCAGGCCAGCAAAATGCGATAAATCAGCGCTTCGGGTTTTTGCGTCGGGTGCACCTTGGTGCCGCCCTTTTTCAGCCGCTCCTGCCCGCCGCACACCGGAAATTCCCAGTCGCTGCGCATCTGCAGCTCGTCATTCAGCGTCTTCATGCTGCGATAGTTGAACGTGTAGCGCGCCTTTTCGCCCATCGACGCCCAGATCAATGTCTCATGCGCATTGGTGAAACGCGTGCCCTTGAAATTGGGCATCGGGTTCGATTTGCGCCAGATGATATCGTTTAAAATCCAGAAGTTCAGATCCTGGATCGCCGAGCCCACCTTGAAGATGTTGTGATAGCTGCCGATCACCCAGATCGTGCCGTTATCCTTCAAAATCCGCCGCGCCTCGGCGAGCCAGGCGCGGGTGAATTTTTCGTAAGCTGACAGGCTGTCGAACTTGTCCCATTCGTCGGTGACGGCATCGACATGGCTGCCATCGGGACGGCTGAGATCGCCGCCGAGCTGCAAATTATAGGGCGGATCAGCGAAGATCATGTCGATCGATTTGGCTGGGAGCGCCCGCATGGCGGCGATGCAATCCCCCATGATGATCGAATCGAGCGGCAAGTCGACATCCGCCACCGGGGCCGGTGTTCGACGTGTCCTGACCTTTTCCAAAACGCCCATTATTGCCATCCCCGCCTTGCAAGATGCCCATCGGCACGAAAGTTACCCTGCCCGTCAAGAAAACAATGGTTAACGATTCCAATTAGTAAATGGTTAACGCGGCGGAACAATTTGGCACTGGAACGATATATTGAGTCCGGTTGGTCGTGCCATCGCAAGTAATAGTGGTGTGGCGCGAAAGACTCACTCCACCAGCGACTGCAGAGAAAGGGCGCGGGCAACCGGCGCAAATGACCGGCGGTGCAGTGGCGTCGGCCCCAAACGCGCCAGCGCAGCCATATGCACCGCCGCGCCGTACCCCTTATTCGATGCCCAGCCATAGCCCGGATGCACCCGGTCCGCTTCGATCATCATCCGGTCGCGCGTCACCTTCGCGATGATCGACGCTGCCGAAATGCACGGCTCAATCGCATCCCCACCGATGATCGCGCGGGATTGCCAGCGCCAGGCGGGGCAGCGATTGCCGTCGACCAGCACTTCCGCCGGATCGACCCCAAGCGCCGCAACCGCGCGTTCCATCGCCAGCATCGTCGCCCACAAGATGTTGAGGGCGTCGATCTCCTCAACGCTCGCGATGCCGACCCCCACCGTGCAGCGCGCGCTGATCTGCGCAAACAGGGCGTCGCGGCGCGCGGCGGTCAATTTCTTGCTATCGTCCAGCCCGGCAATCCCGTCCGGACACAGCACAACCGCCGCGGCCACCACCGGCCCGGCGAGCGGCCCGCGCCCGGCTTCGTCGACCCCGGCGATCACGTATCGCCTTCCAGTTCATCGAACGGCACGACGCCCAGATGATGTCCCATCGGGCCGTGTCCGCTGCCCAGTCCGGGCGCTGACAAAAGGGCAATCCGCACAAACCGCACCGCCCGGGTAAAGGCGGCGATGATCGGCATCCCTTGGCCCAATCCACAGGCCAGCGCGCTGGCAAAGGTGCAGCCGGTGCCGTGGGTGTCGGTGGTGTCGATCCGTTTGCCGCTCAGTTCAGCCAGCAGGCCAGCAGGGGAAAGCAGCCGGTCGACGATTACGCCGCCCTCGCCATGCCCGCCCTTGGCCGCCAGATGGCAACCATGCGCGAGCACCGCCGCCTCGCCCCCAAGCGCCGCAAGTTCGGGCATGTTGGGGGTAACGACCGATGCGAGCGCCATCAACCGGCCAAAGGCAACAATCGTCTCGGGATCGGCGAGTACCGAGCCACTGGTCGCGATCATCACCGGATCGAACACGATCGGTACATCGATCGCCATCAGCCAGTCTGCCACCGCATGCGCGGTTTCGGCCGAACCGATCATCCCGATCTTGATGGCATCGACCCCGATATCTTCGGCCACCGATTTGATCTGCGCGATCACCATCTCGGTCGGCACCGGATGCACCGCCTGCACCCCCAGCGTGTTCTGGGCGGTGATCGCCGTGATCGCGGTCATCGCGTGCCCGCCGAGCATCGTCACCGTCTTGATATCGGCCTGAATGCCCGCCCCCCCGCCCGAATCGGACCCGGCAATGATCAGGATTCGCGCTGTCATCGGGCGGTGCCGAGCCATGCAAAGTTGCGGAAGTTGCGGGTCTCCAGCGCTTTTGCCGAAACCGCGCAAACCCGCGTTTTTCGGGCATTTAAGGCATGATAGATGGTCAGGAGCATCCCCGATCAATGACACAAGTTGCGGGTTGTAGGAAAGTTTTAGCTGCTGAACTTGCGCGCGTTGCTCGGCGGGAATTCCTTCAGCGCGGCACCCGTCCGCGTCGGACGGTCCATCAATTCGCCCCGACAATTGGGGCAGCGTTCATCGAGTGCATCGGCGCAATCGGCACAGAAGGTGCATTCGAATGAGCAGATGAATGCGCCGGGCGCATCGGCCGGCAAGTCCGCACCGCATTTTTCGCAATCGGGTCGCATTTCAAGCATTTTGGTCTCCCTTCACGCCGCCGCGCGCACCGCATCGCAGATTCGGTCGACCACGCGTTCCACCTGCGCGCGGTCATCGCCCTCGGCCATCACGCGGATGACGGGTTCGGTGCCCGAGGGGCGAATGACGAGGCGGCCGCTGCCGTTGAGCTCGGCTTCAGCCTCGGCGATCACCGATTTCACGCTGTCAGCCTCAAGCGGTTTGCCGCCGGCAAAACGCACATTCTTTAGCAATTGCGGCAAGGGCTCGAACCGATGGAGGAAGTCGCTCGCGGGGGCGCCCGCCGTTACCAGTTCGCCGAGCACCTGAAGGGCTGCGACCAGCCCATCACCCGTCGTTGCGTAATCGGACAGAATGATATGCCCCGATTGCTCACCGCCGACATTGATGCCTTTTTCGCGCATCGCCTCCAGCACATAACGATCGCCCACCTGGGTGCGCAGCATGCCGATGCCCTGCCCCGCGAGATGCCGTTCGAGACCCAGATTCGACATCACCGTCGTCACCAGCGCGCCGCCCACCAATTTTCCCTGGCGCTGCCAGCCACTGGCGATGACGGCCATCAGCTGATCGCCATCGACCACCCGGCCCGTTTCATCGACCACGATCAGCCGGTCTGCATCACCATCGAGCGCAATGCCGATCGCCGCACCGCTGGCGACCACGGTTTCGCGCAGCAGATCGGGCGCGGTGGAGCCAACGCCGGCATTGATGTTCTTGCCATTGGGTTCGACCCCGATCGCGACGACATTCGCACCCAATTCCCACAGCGCGCTTGGTGCGACCTGATAAGCGGCACCGTTCGCGCAATCAACCACGATCCGCATGCCATCGAGCCGAAGCTCGCTGGGGAAGGTTGATTTGGCGAAATGGATATAACGACCTCGGGCATCCTCCACCCGCCGTGCTCGGCCGATTTCGGCGGAGGGGGCGAGCGCAATGTCGCCGTCGATCAGCGCCTCGATCGCCAGTTCGTCGGCGTCGGACAGCTTATAGCCATCGGGGCCGAACAATTTGATGCCATTATCGCCGTAAGGATTGTGGCTGGCGGAGATCATCACCCCCATGTCCGCACGCATCGAATGGGTGAGCATTGCCACCGCCGGGGTCGGCATCGGCCCCACCAGCACTACGTCCATCCCGACGCTGGTGAAGCCAGCGACCATCGCCGATTCGATCATATAGCCCGACAGCCGGGTATCCTTGCCGATCACCACGCGGTGGCGGTGATCGCCTCGCCGGAAATGCGCGCCCGCCGCCATGCCGACCTGCATCGCCATCGCCGCCGTCATCGGCAACTGGTTGGTCTTGCCGCGAATACCATCGGTGCCGAAATATTTTCTTGCCATGCGCACCCGCCCCATTCGTTATGACGTTCAGGTGTAGCGCCGCCAGGAGAGATAATCGAGCATGTCGCAAGCAACCCGGATTTTACTCGCGCTGGTCGCCGGGCTGGCATTGGGCATCATTGCCGCAGGCCAGGGTTTTGCGGCGATCGGCATCATTATCGCCGAACCAATCGGCACTGCGTGGCTGAACGGGCTGCAAATGACGATCGTGCCGCTCGTCGTCGCGCTACTGGTGATCGGCATCGCCGCCACCGCCGATGCCGCGCGCGCCGGACAACTGGCGACACGGGCGATGATCACTTTCATGGTCCTGCTCTGGTCAGGGGCGATCATGGCGGCGTTCGTCACGCCGGCATTGCTCGAGCTGTGGCCGATCGATCCCGCCGCCGGCGCCGCGCTGAAGGCGTCGCTGCCCGATGTGAAGCCGATTGGCGATGTGCCGCCGTTCGGCGATTTTCTGGCCGCAATCGTGCCGAGCAACCCGGTATCGGCCGCCGCCAACAGTGCATTCCTGCCGCTGATCGTCTTCACGCTGGCCTTTGCTTTTGCCATCACCCGCCTGCCCAAGCCGCCACGCGACCTGCTCGTGGCGTTTTTTGCTGCGATCGCCGATGCGATGATCGTGGTGATTGGCTGGGTATTGTGGCTCGGGCCAATCGGCGTGTTCGCGCTGGCATTTCTGGTGGGCGCAAAGGCGGGTGGCGAGGCATTCGGTGCGCTGCTCCATTATGTGCTGATCGTCACCAGCGTGGGCACGGTATTGTGGATCGCATCCTTCTTCCTCGGTGCGATTGGCGGTAAGGTGTCGATCGTCAAATTCGCGCGCGCGACGGCATCGGCGCAGGCGGTGGCAATCAGCACGCAATCCTCGCTCGCCTCGCTGCCCGCGATGCTGCGCGGGGCTGAGCAGATCGGCGTCCACACCCAGCATTCGGGCATCATCCTCCCGCTCGCCGTCGCGGTGTTCCGGGCGACCGGCCCGGCGATGAACCTGGCGGTGGCGATCTATATCGCGGTGTTGTTCGGTGTAGAGCTGACCTGGCAAAATCTGGCGGCGGGCGTGGCGGTCGCGTCGATCACGACGCTCGGCGCGGTCAGCCTGCCCGGATCGATCACCTTTGTCAGCTCCATCGCGCCGATCGCCGCGGCGATGGGCGTGCCGATCGCGCCGCTCGGCCTGCTCGTTGCGATCGAGACTTTCCCTGATATCATGCGCACCTTGGGCAACGTAACGATGGACTTGGCCGTTACCGCCACGCTTTCCGCGCGCGCCGCGCCTGCACCGATAACGCCCGAAGACCTGTTGATCGAAGGACAAATCGCATGAAATACCGCACACTCGGGCAGGAATTGTCGGTCTCCGCACTCGGCCTTGGGCTGATGCCAATGGCCGGCGTTGGCCCGGCGATGTACGGTGCGGCAACCGAGGCGGAGAGCATCGCGACGATCCACCGCGCGATCGGCATGGGCGTCACCTTTTTCGATACCGCCGAGATTTACGGGCCGCTTTTAAACGAGGAACTGCTTGGCCGCGCGATAAAGGGCAAGCGGGATGGTCTGGTGATCGCGACCAAATTCGGTTTCCGTTTCGATGACGAGAATCGCGTGATTGGGGTCGATGGCTCCCCCGCCAATGCCCGGCGCGCGGTGGAGGGATCGCTCAAGCGGCTCGGGATCGACACGATCGACTTGTTCTACCAGCACCGCGTCGACCCCAAGGTGCCGATCGAGGAAACTGTCGGCGGGATGGCCGAGCTGGTGAAGGAGGGAAAGGTCCGCCATCTGGGGCTTTCCGAAGCTGGGGCGGCGACGCTGCGCAAAGCGGCGGCGGTGCACCCGATCGCGGCGCTGCAGAGCGAATATTCGCTATGGGAACGCGATGTGGAGGAGGAAATCCTGCCAACCGCGCGCGAACTCGGTATTGGGTTCGTGCCCTATTCACCGCTGGGGCGGGGTTTCCTGACCGGGCAGATCACCGCGCCCGAGGATTTGCCGGCGGGCGATTACCGATTGAGCGATCCACGCTATTCGATCGAGAATTTTTCGCTGAACATGGACATCGTCGCTGTGATCAAGCGAATTGCCGGCGAGCACCGCGCCAGCGCGGCGCAGATCGCGCTTGCCTGGCTGCTGGCGCAGGGTGACGATATCGTGCCGATCCCCGGATCGAAACGCCGCGTGACGCTGGAGGACAGTATGGGCGCGGTCGACGTGGCGCTGACCGCGCAGGATCTCGTCGATTTAGATGCGGCCGCGCCGCGCGGCGGCACGGCAGGGCCGCGCTATGGCGAGCGGATGATGGCGATGGTGCGGTTGTAAGACGGAATATCGAGAGACGATATTTCCCTTCAGCCGTTCGTGTCGAGCGAAGTCGAGACACTTTTCGCTGCGTTTGTGGCCGGTTTCTCGACTTCGGCCTTGTTGGCAGAAGTTTATCCCGAGCGCCTGCCTTGGCAGGCAGTCGAAGGGCTCGAAACAAACGGGTCAAGGTGTTTTCAGCGTACTCACCCCACCCAGCGCCAGATGCCCGCGGCAATGCCGGCCATCGGGATATGCGCCCAGGTCGCCGCGAGCCAGATCACCACGCCACCGGCAATGTCATGCGGACGGAACCCGCCGAATGTGGCCTTGCCCGACGCGATGGCGGCGAACGGCCAGTAGCCGCTGCGCTTTTCCCAGACGAGCCAGAGTTCGGGCACCAGCGCGCGCTTCTTCGCGTCCTGCAGCGCCGCCCCCACCAGCGCGAGCGTCGCAATGGCGGCTGACAGGTAGATGTTCGCTGCAATCGGATAGACCAGCACATGCGCCAGTGCCCAAAGCGCGAATGACCACATCATCGGATGGCGCGTGATGGCAAAAACGCCGCGCGCCTTTTCGGGTGCCTTGGCGGCGGGACCGGGCAGCGCCGGATTGCCGATCAGCGAGCCCACCAGCAGGATGCTCGCGACAAGCATGATCGCAGTGCCCACCGCCCACAGCCCATCGCCGACATCCCACAGCATCGGCGTGATCGGCGCGGCCTTATAGGCATTGGCGGTCCAGCCGAGCGTGGCGAACGCGACCAGTGCATAAAGGATCGTGAAGCCGCCATTGCCCAGCGCCTTGACGAGAGGCGCACGGAAAGGGTGCGACAGCAGAAAGTGCGACCCCACAAAGGATCCCGCCGCCACCGCGACCATTGTCGTTCCGTCCATCAGTATCCCCCTCGAAAGCCCGCGCGTAAACCGATCAGGCGGTTGCCCGCTCGTCATCGTCCTTCAGCGTCGATAGATGCATCCGCTTGGTGACGATGGGTGACAGGATCAGCACCACCGCCGCGACGCCAATCGTGATCCAGCCGATCGTTGAATAGATTGCGAGCGTGCCTTCCTTGGTCGCGACGCCGCTTTCGCCGCCCGTTGCCTCACCGATCTTGCCCGCCACGAAATTGCCGACCGCGGTCATATAGAACCACGCACCCATGATCAGGCTGGCGAGATGCTTCGGCGCGAGCCGGTTCATGGCCGATAGCCCCACCGGTGACAGACAGAGCTCGCCGGTCGTCTGGAAGAAATAGATCAGGAACACGAACAGCACCGGCGTCGCGATGCCGACGCCAACGCTGTTGGCGCCCCAGACAAACAGCAGGAACGAAAAGCCGACCTGCAACAGCGCGAGGCCGAATTTGGCGGGCGCCGACGGCTCCATCCCGCGCTTGCCTAGCGCCACCCATAGCCAGGCGAAGATCGGCCCGAGCAGCACGATGTAAATCGGGTTGATCGACTGGAACAGCGATGCGGGCACCCCGGCGCGATCGACGAAGCGATCCGTGTAGAGATTCAGCGATCCGCCGGCCTGTTCGAACAGCCCCCAGAAAACCGGGTTGAGCGAGATGAGGAACAGCACCACCAGCATCCGATCCCGTGCCTGCGGCTCCAGCTTCAGCGACACGCGCAGCACATAAAGCAGCAGAACGATGCCCGATGCGAGCAGCAGCCACTGGATGACCTGCTGATACTGGATCAGCGCCCAGATCACGAAGACCGACGCCACGCCGATCGCATAAATCAGCCATTCGAGCTTGATCCCGGCAACCGGCGATTGCAGCCGCGCGGCATCAGGTGCTTCGCCCTTGCCGAGCAGGAGCGGCTTGCCGATCACGAATACCACCAGCCCCAGCAACATACCCAGCCCAGCCGCGCCAAAGCCGTAGCGCCAGCCGTAAGTTTCGCCCAGGTAGCCCGCCAGGATCGTGCCGATTGCCGCACCCACGTTAATGCCGACATAGAAGATCGTGTACGCGCCATCGCGGCGGATATCGGTGCGCGGATAGAGCTGGCCGACGATCACCGAGATATTGGCCTTCAGAAAGCCCGAACCCACGATGATGAAGCTGAGCGCCATCCAGAATATGTTGATCGTCGCATCGGCCTGACCACCAGTGCCTTCAAACGCCATCAGCGAGTGACCGATGGTAAGCATCACCGCACCGAACAGCACGGCCTTGCGCTGGCCCAAATAGCGATCGGCGAGGTAACCCCCAAGCACCGGGGTGATGTAGACGAGGCTGGTATAGGCACCATAAATCAGGTTGGCGGTGCCATCGCCGAACAGCCAGTGCTTGGTGAGGTAGAAAATCAGCAGCGCGCGCATGCCGTAATAGGAAAAGCGTTCCCACATTTCGGCGAAGAACAGGACGTACAGCCCCTTGGGATGGCCGGCGAATTCAGCCCCCGGCCGTGCCGCGATCATCCCGCCCAAGCCAAGCAGAAATACCAGAAAACCAAGCGCGATTGCTGGAATAATGTCCACGCGGTACCCCTTTACCAAACAGTCGAATGCGGATCACTAACGGACCGCTGATCAAGCGCGCGAGCCTAGCGGCCAAAATCGTGCTGCCAAGCAATAATGTGGCACGATGGTGGCCGCATGACGACTTGTCGCCCGCCGTCATGCGGCTTAGGGGCGGCAGCGATGTTCAACGATCTCTCCACACCCCTCTCGCTGCTCACCACGCGCCGGTCGGGCAGCCCGCGTGAGATGATTGCGCCCGGCCCTGATGCTGCCCAGCTCGACGCCATCCTCGCCATTGCCGCGCGCACGCCCGATCATGGCAAGATCAACCCTTGGCGCTTCGTGATCGTCCCCAATTCCGCCCGCGGCGCGCTCGCCACGCTGATCACATCGGCCTATCTCGCTGAGCGTCCCGACGCAGCGCGGCTGGAAGTCGATGCGCTGGAGGCGTTCGCGACGCAGGCACCCGCGCTGGTCGTGGTCCTGTCCTCCCCCAATCCCGAACGGAAGATCCCGATCTGGGAGCAGGAGCTGTCGGTTGGCGCTGCGTGCATGAACCTGCTCC
Source organism: Sphingomonas sp. 28-62-11 (assembly GCF_002278865.1). Classification (NCBI taxonomy): domain Bacteria; kingdom Pseudomonadati; phylum Pseudomonadota; class Alphaproteobacteria; order Sphingomonadales; family Sphingomonadaceae; genus Sphingomonas; species Sphingomonas sp. 28-62-11. The sequence continues at coordinate 35,616 of NZ_NCGB01000019.1, forward strand.
ATGCGGCGCATGCGCACGGCTTTGTCGGCGGCTGGTTGACCGGATGGGCGGCCTATTCGGATGCCGTTCGCGATGCCTTTGGCGCGGCGCCCGAGCGGATCGCCGGATTCATCTTCATCGGATCACCAGCGCGCGACCTGGAAGAACGCCCCCGTCCCAATCCGGGTAGCGTGATCTCGGTCTGGGTGCCCCCAGCAACAGCTTAGGGGCTGGACGAACCGGGCGATTGCTGTATTAAGGCAGCATGACAGCGCTCAACAGCGAAGACAGTCCGGTCTATATCAAATTGCGGGGGACGATCGCCGCCGCCATTCTGCGCGGTGAGTTTCGCGCGGGCGATCAACTGCCCTCGGTTCGCGCTCTGGCCGCTGAACATGGCGCCAATCCGCTGACCGTCGCCAAAGCCTATCAAAGCTTTCAGGACGATGGCTATGTTGAGGTGCGGCGCGGCGTTGGCATGTTCGTGCTGGCGGGCGCCGCCGAAAAGCTGCGCATCGCCGAGCGTGATCACTTCATGACCACCAGCTGGCCGCGTATCCGCGATCACATCAAGCTGCTCGGCATCGACGCTGGCGACCTGCTGGAAAACGCCGCCGTTTAATTGCGCGTGTGTCGGCTGCTGCAGCCACGCCAAACGGAACATTCGAATAATCCCGTCGTTTCAGTTTTTTAACGAGATGATGGGACGAACACATGGTCGACAATCTAAACCCCGACAGAAATCCTGACGGCACGCATACCGTGCGCGAAACAACCATTGTTACCAAGTCGGGTGGCATGAACACGCTGCTGATCGTTCTGCTGGCGGTTGCCGCGATTGTTGGCCTCTTGTTCGCAACGGGTTTCTGGAGTGCCGATGTGAAGAACGGCGCGCTGCCTGAGGTTTCCGTTCAGGGCGGCGCATTGCCCGATGTCGATCTCGATTCGAAGGAAGTCGTTGTCGGCACGACCAAGGCCGAGATCGACGTGCCCAAGATCAAGACCGAGAAGGAAGAAGTCTCGGTGCCCACGATCGGTGTGCGCGACGGAAAAACCGACGAGAAGAAATAAGCCCTATCTCACGATCGATCAGGGGCCCTGCCGCTCGGCACGGGCCCCTTTTTTTGTCGATCAGGCCGCGAACGCTGCTGGTTCGAGCGCATAGAGCATCGCCGCGCTCGCCATAGCCGCCGCCTTCAAGCCCATCGCCTCGGGCACGATCTGCGCGACATAGAAATCGGTCACCGCGCGCTTCATCTTCAGGAAGTCGGGATCGCCGTCCACCGTGGCGGCAATGCGTCCCTGACGCTCCATCAGCCAGCCGCACACTGCCGTCGACAGCATCGTCAGGAACGGATAGCTCGCCGCCAGCCGATCATCGACATCGACCGTCAGCAAGCGCCGTGCGACTTCCTCACACGCATCGATCAGGCCGCGCAGGCCCGCATCCTGCGCTTCCGCGCGCATATCGGCGATCAGGGCGTTCAAGACACCACCATTGTCCATGCTGAGCTTGCGACCCACCAGATCAGCGGCCTGGATACCGTTGGTGCCCTCGTAAATCGGGGTGATCCGGGCATCGCGGAAGCCCTGGGCGACGCCGGTTTCCTCGATGAAGCCCATCCCGCCATGGACCTGGATCGCGATCGAGCTGACTTCGCAGCCGATATCGGTGCCATGCGCCTTGGCGAGCGGGGTGAGCAGATCGAGCCGCTTTTGCGCATCGGCATCACCCAAAGTCGCGCGATCGACCTGGCTGGCAGCGAGATAGACGAGCGCCCGCGCGGCCTGGGTCTGTGCCTTCATCCGCATCAGCATGCGGCGGACATCGGGATGCTCGATGATCGCGACAGGATCACGCCCCGCACCCGCCCGCGCCGACTGGACGCGGTCGCGCGCATAGGCGACCGCGAGCTGGGTCGCGCGCTCGGCGACCTGCACGCCCTGCAGGCCGACATTCAGTCGCGCATTGTTCATCATCGTGAACATGCCGCGCATGCCCCCCAGCTCCGCGCCGATCAGCTCGCCGATGCAATCGCCATTATCGCCAAAGCTCAGCACACAGGTGGGCGAAGCATGGAGGCCGAGCTTATGCTCGATCGAGACGACGCGGACATCGTTGAATTCGCCGGGATTGCCGTCCGCATCGAGCCGATATTTGGGGACGAGGAACAGCGACAGCCCCTTGGTGCCCGGGGGCGCATCGGGCGTCCGGGCGAGGACGAGGTGAACGATGTTCGACGCCATGTCATGATCGCCGAACGAGATATAGATTTTGGTGCCGCTGATGCTCCACTTGCCGTCGGCGCGCGGCTCGGCCTTGGCGCGCACCGCGCCCACGTCCGAACCGGCCTGAGGCTCGGTCAGGTTCATCGTGCCGGTCCATTCGCCGGTGGCGAGGCGGGGCAGGTACAGCGCCTGTTGTTCGGGGCTGCCATGATGCGCCAGCGCCTCGATCGCGCCGACCGTCAGCGTGGGGGCCAGCGCGAAGCCGAGATTGGCCCCACCCAGCGTCTCCAGCACCGCCGTCTGGATGATGAAGGGCATGCCCTGCCCGCCAAATTCTTCCGGCACGCCAATCGTGCCCCAGCCGCCATCGACATAGGCCTTGTACGCTTCCGGGAACCCGGCGGGCATCTTCACGCCGTCCGTGGTCCATTTGGGGCCATTGGTGTCACCCACCCGGCTGAGCGGTGCCCACTCGCCCGCTGCCAGCGCCCCCACGCCCTCCAGCACCGCATCGACGACATCGCTCGACGCGGCGGCAAAGCGGTCGCTCGCGGCGAGATCGTCGATCTTGACGATATGGTCGAGCACGAAACGCTGTTCGGTAACGGCGGGGGTGAACACAGATGGTGCCTCTCTTGTTCTAAACTCACGCGCGCTATAGCGCCGCATGGTGAGCACGCCAAATACCGCCTTTGAGACAAAGACCTTCCCTTACGGCGACGCCGCGATTGCGGAAGGTGCGCGGCTCATTACGGCGGGCCAGCCCGTCGCGGTGCCGACCGAGACGGTGTACGGACTCGCGGCAGATGCGGTAAATGCGGCAGCGGTGGCGGCGATCTACGCGGCCAAAGGGCGGCCGAGCTTCAACCCGCTGATCGTGCATGTGATCGATCTGGCCGCTGCCGAAGCCATCGCAGTGATCGATGATGCCGCACGCGCGCTGGCGGCGGCGTTCTGGCCAGGGCCGCTCACCCTGGTAGTGCCGATGCGGCCCGATAGCGGCATCGCGTCGCTGGTGACGGCGGGGCTCGACACGATCGCGATCCGCGTGCCTGCCCACCGGGCGATGCGCGCGCTGCTGGCTGCAACACGCAAGCCGCTCGCCGCGCCCTCCGCCAATGCCAGCGGCGCGATCAGCCCCACCCGCGCGGCGCATGTGCTGGCGAGCCTGAACGGGCGGATCGCGATGATCATTGATGACGGGCCTACCAGCGCAGGACTCGAATCAACCATCATAATGCCGGGCGATCCACCCCGCCTGCTGCGCCCCGGTCCGATACCGGCCGAAGTCATCGAAGCGGTGATCGGAGCGGCACTGGCCGCTGCCCCAGGCGGTATCATCGCCCCGGGCCAGCTCGCCAGCCACTATGCCCCCGCCAAACCGCTGCGGATCAATGCCAATATCGCGCGTGCAGGTGAATGGATGATCGGTTTCGGCGATCTACCCGGCGACGATACACTTTCCGAGACCGGCGACCTCATCGAGGCGGCCGCTCGCCTGTTCGACTGCCTCCACCGTGCCGATGCGAGCGATTGCGTTGGGATTGCGGTTGCGCGGATACCGATCGATGGAATCGGCGTCGCAATCAACGACCGGCTGATCCGGGCGGCGCATCGGTGATAAGAACCTCACCCCCTTTTCACCCCGTGCTCGTTCCGGCGTGCCGCTACCTTCGTGCCCCAATGACGGGCGGCGTTAGAAGAGCTGGCCCCCGGATCAAGCCCCGGTTCCCGATGAGAGGGATAGCTCGAGCGCCCTCAATGCCCGTGGCAGGCCAGCGCCTCGACGATGCCTTCGATCCGTGCCGGATCACCCGCCGCGATCACCTCACCCACACTGTCGGCGGTTAGCGGGTCGCCTTGCCAGTCGCACATCCGTCCGCCTGCACCTTCGACGACCGGGACTAAAGCTGCGAAATCATGAATTTTCAGACCCGCCTCGACCACGATGTCGAGATGGCCCGAGGCGAGGCAGCCGTAATTGTAGCAATCGCCACCATAGATCGGCCCCTGCCCCATGCGCCCGCCCGTCACCGCTCGGGCCAGCGCCACGAAGTGATCGGCCTGATGCTCGTCAAAGGCGTGCGGGCTGGTGGTGGCGAGCGCTGCACCTTCAAGCGCGCGGCAGGCGCGAGTGGTGGCGGGCGTGCCATTGAACAGCGTCGGCTTGCCGATCACCCCTGACCATCGCTCCTTTAGGATCGGCTGATCAATAATGCCGAGCATTGGCCAGCCTTCGATCATCAGGCCAATCAACGTGCCGAACACCGGGCGACCCGAAACGAAGGCGCGGGTGCCGTCGACCGGATCGAGCACCCAGGCGCGGCCGCTGGTGCCATCCTTAGTGCCATATTCCTCGCCGATGATCGCATCGTCGGGAAAGGTCGCTTCGATCAGCGTTCGCATCGCCGCTTCGGCCTCGCGATCGGCGAGCGTGACGGGGGAATGGTCGGCCTTGGTTTCCAGCCCATGGGGCGCGCGGAAATAGGGGCGGATCACGGCGCCTGCGGCATCGGCAAGACGGTGGGCGAGATCGATATCAGCTTGGGTGACGCGCATAGCCTCCACCTAGCTTGCACCACCGCGCCTCGCCAGCGTGAAAAGCGACTCGCTTCTGTCACAATCGGCTGACAAGCTGCGCCATCATGAAGAATCCCGCCCGCATTGCCGCCCTGATCATTGCGCCCTTGGTGCTGGTCGCGTCGCCCGCCGCCGCGCAGCTCCGCCCGCTGGTCGAGCCGCCCGCCAGCGCTGCGGGTGCGCTCAGCGGGGTCGATGTGTTTCTGATCAACGAGGGGCGCGATGCGTCACCCGTTGAGGCGCCGCCGACCATTCAGACGATCGCGCGTGATGGCACGGCGTTGACGCTCGAGCTGATCCGCTCGACTGCCGATGTCGGACCGGTGGCCCCCGGCGGCTTTGCGCGGCTGCGCTACCGGTTGGCGCCGCTGGCCCGCCCAGCCGAGCCACGCGCTGCCATCGCCCGCGCCGAACCCCGCGGTCCCGCCGGACCCGGTGAGCAGGTGACCACCAGCGGGCGCGGCACCGCGAGCGCTTTCCTCAGCCGGTTCGAACCATTCGAGCCCACCTATGGCGTGGTCGGCACGGGCGATTCGGGGGCAAAGGTGCAGCTGAGCTTTGCGATGCAGCCCTTCGCCAGCACGGGCCCCGCGTCGTACATCAAGGTCGCCTATACCCAGACGATCTTCTGGGCGCTCGACCAGCCATCGGGGCCGATCCGCGCGACCACCTATAGCCCCGAAGCCTTTATCGACGTGCCCTTCGACGAATCGACGCGGCTGTCGCTCGGCTATCGCCACGACTCAAACGGCGGCGGGCCGGCGACGTCGATCGACATCAATCGGCTGTATCTTCGCGTGAACAAGACATTCGCGCTCGGCAATGACTGGCGGCTCGATATTGCGCCGCAGGGCTGGTTCTATGTCGGCACGCAAGGGATCGCGGGCGATATCGAGCGCTTTTATGGCAACGGCGCACTGGGTGCCTCGGTCGAGCAGAAGGACGGCGTGAAGCTGGCGCTGTATGCGCGCGGCAATCCGATGACGCGCCAGGGATCGGCTGAGCTGTTCGCCTCCTACCCGATAAAGCGCTTCGGCGTCGGCGATATTGGGCTTTATGTGTTCGGTCAGGCGTTTCACGGTTATGGCGAGGCGCTGAGCGACTATAACCGCGCTGATACCCATGCCCGGATCGGGATTGCGCTGACGCGGTAGGACAATATCGAGTTATCTTGCAGCTTACCAAACCCGTTCGGGCTGAGCGAAGTCGAAGCCTAAGCCTAAGCCCAACCGCAGCGCGTGCCCTTCGACTTCGCTCAGGGTGAACGGAGGGGGTAGTAGATCAACTTTGCCCGAGCTCGGACGAACGACCCATAAATCGGTATTGCGGATAGCTTCTTCGTTGGTCATGCGCCGTACCAACGAATTCAGATGGGAGATGATGATGACCTTCTCGACCAAGCTTCTTGCCTTGCTGCCGCTCGCATTGTTGGCGGCTTCGCCCGCGATTGCCGCGCTAGCGCCCGGCGCCAAGGCACCTGACTTCACGACCCGCGGGGCGACGGCAGGCAAGATTTCCACCGTCAATCTGAAGGCCGCGCTGAAAAAGGGGCCGGTCGTGCTCTATTTCTTCCCCGCCGCTTTTACGCCCGGCTGCAGCGCCGAAGCCCGCGCCTTTGCCGAGGCGATCCCCGAATTCACCAAGGCAGGCGCAACAGTAATCGGTATGTCGGCTGATCCAGTCGATGTGCTCGCCGATTTTTCGGCCAAGGATTGCGCCGGCAAGTTCATGGTCGCTAGTGCTGGGCCCGCTGTGGTGTCCGGCTATGACGTCGCCCTGTCGCGCGGCGGCGGGCGGACGATCACCAGCCGGACAAGCTATGTCATCGCGCCATCGGGCACGATTGCCTTTGTCCACAATGACATGAGCTATGCCGATCATGTGCGCACCACGCTGGACGCGGTCAAGCGGCTCCGGACAAGCGCTCGGTAACCAACACCTGCCCCTTCAAAAAATCAGAAATCGTTTCGGCCGCAGCGCCAAGTCACCGAATATTAGGCGTTGATCGGTACAGACATCTGCACGCAGTGGCGTTTGTTGGCGTTTGACGAGGCGATTGACGGAAGCGGTGATGATGGGCGGTAAGGTGGCTTTGGCGTTTGAGGTGGAAGCGACAGTGGATCGCGGCGAAGCAAGCCGTGCAGTGTTTGATCGCATTCGTGACTTTCTTGAAGCCAATCGTCTTGGCCCCGATCCGGTCAACTATGCCTTTGGCTACCGTGTCGTCAGCGATCCTGCGGGTCCGCTGGCCCGCGCGGTCGCAGCGCTTACCGATGGCGGCGTGCGACTGACCAAGCGCGATATTCTGGCGCTTGGCGGTGATGTCAGCAATGCGCCGATCGAACCACCCGCTGCCGCAGCGAGCGGCGAAGGCCTGGTCGCGCAGACCCAGATGCAGGTCGAAGGTTTCCAGGATCTGGTGCGCGCCATGCGCAACGAAACGGCTGATTTCGGCCGCGATCTCGCGGCGACGGCAGATGCGATGCGTGTATCGACCGGCATCGATTCGGTCAGCGAGGTGCTGCGTATGACGGGCGCGATGCTCAACCGCGTCCAGAATGCCGAAAGCCAGCTCGAAGTCGCAACGCGCGAGGCGAGCGATCTTCGCGCCAAGCTGGAGGAAGCGCGTGACAATGCCCGCCGCGATCCGCTGACCGGCCTGCCCAATCGGCGTGCTTTGGAGGAAGCCTATGCCGATCACGTCGCCAAGGGTTCGCCGATCTGCGTTGCGGTGTGTGACATTGATCACTTCAAGCTTGTCAATGACGGTTTCGGCCATGCCGTGGGGGATCGCGTGCTGAAGGCGATCGGCGATGTACTTGCTGAACAGTGCGGCGAACATCTCGTCGCGCGCTATGGCGGCGAGGAATTCGTTGTTCTGTTCGCTGGCATCCCGCTGGCAGCAGGGCAAGACATGCTCGAATCGGCGCGCCAGTTGGTTGCCAAAAAACGCTATCGCCTTCGCGAATCGGATGAGCCGTTGGGCGAGGTTACCTTTTCCGCCGGGCTTACCGCCGCTTCGTCCGGTGAGGACGTGGGTGATGTGTTCGTGCGCGCCGACGGGCTGCTCTATGCAGCCAAAGCCGATGGCCGAAACTGCCTGAAAATCGGTTGAGCCGCCGGAATTCGTTGCGGGGTTGCAACATTCGCCAAAGCTTGGCGCTTTCCACCAAAATCATTGGCGAATTATGCGAAAGCATTTCGCGGTTGTGGTGAACAAGGGCTGAATTCAGCCATTTTCTCAACTTGGCACGCTCCCTGCAATTCCCTTGGCATCGCTGGCCGGATGGTCCGGACGGCGAAAAAAGGGAGAAAGTCAATGTTCCGTATCGAAAGCATTTCGCGGGTTGTGATGTCTGCAGCCGCTGCCCTGGTGTTCGCGACCGTGATGGTCAGCGCTGCCGTTCCGATGGTGCCGATCGCCTGATCGGCACCCCATCCACAATCGAAAAGAAACCGAGAATGATAATGACCAGAACGCGAAGCCTGTTGCTAGTCGTGCTTGCCTTTGCATCGACCAGCGGCCTGATCCTAGCGCAGAACGCGCTGTTCAACACCGTGGTGACGGGGTGACCCTCACCACGGTTCAGCGCCGCCGCCATGGCCGCGCACCGAATTTACGCGCCAGCGCGGGCGATCTCGCCTAGATTGGCCACCCGGCAGGCGTGATGCGTGCCCCATAGGGATGCACGCCATGGCCAAGGCCCAGAAGAAATCAAACAAGGAAGTCCGCAAACCCAAGGCGGAAAAGCCCAAAAAGGGCAATGCATCCAACCCGTCGACCAAGGGCGCGGTGCCTGCTCCGGCCAAGGGCTGATCGGCCCGATGACCCCCGACACAACCGCGGATGATGCCGACAGCTTCGTTTTCGATGAAGCGAGCGGCGAATGGATCAGCGCCGCTGATGCGGCGGCACTTACAACTGGCAAGGATGCTGCCGTCGAGGTACGCGACGCCGTCGGCAATCTGCTCGCCGATGGCGATCAGGTAACGCTGATCAAAGACCTGACCGTGAAAGGTGCAGGCCAGACGCTGAAGCGCGGCACGCTCATCAAATCGATCCGGCTGACCGGCGACCCACAGGAAATCGACTGCCGGTTCGATGGCATCAAAGGCCTCGTCCTGCGCGCCGAGTTTGTGAAAAAGCGGTAGAACCTCGCGCCTTTGATTTTTTATCAATCGTCATTGCGAGCTTAGCGAAGCAATCCAGTTTAACCACCCGCGGCCCGGCTGGATTGCTTCGCTGCGCTCGCAATGACGGCTTGGCATAAGGCACTTTGCTCCAGCCCTACCGCGTAGTTGGGGGCAATCCACCCTGGATCGCCACCGCGCCGGCGGGTTTAGCGATCAACCCTTGCGGCTGGCCTCGAACAGAAACCAGGCGCGTTCTTCGGCCTGATCGGTCCAGTCATCGAGGATACCGCTGGTGGCGTTGTCTTTCGCCTCATCGACAATGTCCTTGGCCTCGCGCAGCGACGCGACCAAAGCCAGATTATCCTCGCGCAGCTCCGCCAGCATCGCTTCGGGCGCGACGAAATCGGCGTCATTGTCTTTGATCGTCTGGTGGCGGGCAATGTCCCCTACTGACCGCAAGGTCGTGTTGCCGGTCTTGCGGACGCGTTCGGCGATGGCATCGGTGGTCGCCAGAATCTGCGTCGCCTGATCATCGAGCATCAGGTGATAATCGCGAAAATGCGGGCCAGAGACGTGCCAGTGAAAATTCTTGGTCTTGAAATACAGCGCATAGCTGTCTGCCAAAATGCCGTTCAACGCTTGCGCGACGGTTTTGGCGGCGTTGGCTTTCAGGTCGGTTGGTGTCTTAAGGGCGGAATCGGTGGCCATCGCAAAGGTCTCCTGCAGCGAATGACGGTTGTAACGCTGCTATAACGGATTGGGTCCCGGCCGATCACTGAAGAGTATCGATTTGAGTGAATGCTTCGCTAGATCAGGCGGAGCGCGACAAGTCCGAACATCACGCCCGTCAGCACCAGCACCAGCCCGATCGCGATTCGGATCGGCCGGTGCGGCAGCGCCCGATAATCGCGTTCGCCAGCCAAAATGGCCGGTACGATCACCGCCAGGCTGCCCAGCGTTGCGCCGATCGCGGCGAACGGGGCGGCGATCGGCGTGCGTGCAGCGATCGCGGCGGTAAGAAACTGGGTCCGGTCGCCCACGCCGATGGCGAGCAGCGCGACGAGGGTGGTCCCGAACGCACCGATCCGCCACCCGGCCATCCGATCGGGCGATTTCAGCGCGAACAACGCGGTACTACCCGCCGATAGCAGCGCCAGCGCGAGGAATAGCGCGCGGGCGTTGGGCGTCATGATCGCCGCCATCAGCGTACCCGCCACCGCGCCGAGGGCATTGCCAAGCGCGAGCGCCACCGCAGCGGCAACAATCATTGCCCAGGGCTTCTGGTAGCGATCACCGAGAATCGCCGACAGCCATGCCGTCCGGTCGCTTGCCTGGCACAATAGGGCGCCGACAAACGCGGCCATCAGCGCATCCATGGCAGCGGAATCAGCCGGTCAGACGGACAGAGCAGGCCGCGACATAGCTTTCGCGCGCGAACTGGTCCTGCCGCTCGCTGCCAATCGCCTCGCGGAGGAGCGCGATCCATCCGGTGATCAGCGGGCCTTGTTCGCCGCGCGCCAATGCCGATTCGAGTATCTGGGCGACACTGGCGACGGGCAGCATGCCGTTCTGGGCGGCGACTCGGCGGATCATGTCGATCTCAGCGGCAAGCGAGGCAACGCCGGGGCGCACTTCCAGCATTGTTGCGCGGCGGTGCAACTCGGTCTTCACCTTTTGGTCGATCGTTGGGTACCGAGTCATCATCCGTCCCCCTTGGGCCTTTGGGTGGCAGCGTGCGCCCCTTATGGTGAAGGCGGCGTTAACGGCTGCAGGGCGGCGCATGTGCTGCGCGCGCGACTTGACTTTGCGGTCGCCTTGGGCCAACGGCTGCGGCATACCAAGCGGCGGGCACGCGTTCGCCGCTTTTTGCTTTTTTCAACGCGCAGGAATTCAGGTCATGGCAAAGCCGACCACCGTCAAGATCAAGCTCGTCAGCTCGGCCGATACCGGCTTCTTCTATGTCACCAAGAAGAACCCGCGCACCCAGA